>JAOZSO010000134.1:0-8131 GCA_029939655.1 Desulfobacterales bacterium | reverse complement strand
TCCTGCTCCCAGCGCGTCTCTGATAACGCGAACTGTTCCGTGTTACGGTTGCGGAATGTACTATCATAGCGGTGCCGACGGACCGAAAGGACATCACCATCGGTTCAGCGCTACCTCGACCGGGTCAGTCTGGTAATTTATCAGTTGCATATCTCGAGGAGGAAAGCATGATTGCCAAAAAATCCACGCCGTATTCCCACATGCCTTCGTTTTTCAGGCGAGTGCCGATTATTTGCCTGTTTTTAATTGTCGGGGCATGTATATTCCCTTTTTCCGCCAATGCTTTCGATATCCTTCTAGGCACGGGAGAGCCCGGTACTTTCTCTCACTTTACCGGCCGGGTACTCTGTCGGGTGATTAACAGTCACACAAGTGATATAAACTGCCAAACAGTGCCGACGCCTGACGACGTATATAATCTAACCAACCTCCAGGGTGGCTCCCTGGATATCGGCCTGGTGGACTCACACATGCTTTACGATGCAGTCAACAAGACTGAAAAATTCGAGTATCTGGACATCAGCTACGACAACCTTCGAAGCCTCATGCCCCTTTATGATGTCCCGGTCACGCTGGTGGTTCGCAAGGATGCAAAAATCACCTCCCTGGCGGGGTTGAAGCATAAAAGGATCAATGTCGGATCACCGGGATCCTCCCAGTCCCTGGCTGTTGGTAACATCCTGAAAGCCAAAAACTGGTCCAAAAAAGATTTCAGACTGTTCCAGGAACTCCCGGCCTCTCATTCCCAGGACACCATGGCATTCTGTCACGGCGATATACAGGCCATGGTTCACATCGGCGTACACCCCAATTCGGAGCTGCAACAGCTGTTCAAGCTATGCGAGGCCGATATGGTAAATATGGATGACGACGACATTCAGAAAATGATAACCGGCCATCACGCCTTTTCGAGCATGAACATCACTGCCGGCATCTATCCAACTCATCCGGAATCGGTTACAACCTTCGGAACGAGGATGATGCTGGTCTCGTCCACAGACCTCGATGAAGAAACGGTTTACAAGATCATCGATGCACTATATCGTAGCCGGAAATATCTGAAGAGCGCCCACCCTGCCCTGGGGTCATTGGCGGTAAGTTCATCAGATAAGCCTGACACAGGTGTCAAATTACATCCGGGCGCCGTCAAATATTTTTCCGAGCAGTAATTATTTTAGCCTTTTAGGGGTTTAGGCTGTAGACTGTTAGGCGCCTTTCGCTGATTGCCTTCAGCAACCCTTGGACCCTGCATGCTTGTTTATTGTGTTTCTTGTGTTAGTAGTGTTTATTGAGTTGTTCCCGGCAAACGGTACTCATCTTTCAACACACCGCTGTTTCTTCAACCCAACGAACCCAAGAAACGCAACAAACCCTATGAACGCCATTATCCTCCGCCCCTGCCCTACAGCCCCACCCCGTCGACAACTGCCCCGCAGTACTTACAAATGCCATGGATGATGGCGTAATTGTGGACGTTGAACCCCCACCGATCGATGAGAACTTTTCCACATTCATAGCAGAAAGTCTTCTCGCTCTCCTCTCCGGGGACATTGCCGGTATAAACGTATTTCAGGCCGGCACGAATGCCGATTTCGTGCGCAGTCATCAAGGTCTGGACCGGCGTGGGAGGACGATCGGTCAGCTTGTAGGTGGGATGAAACCGACTGATGTGCCAGGGAGTATCGGTGCCTAAAGATGTTGCAATGAACCTTGCCAGATCGGCGAGTTCTGCAGGGTCGTCATTTAAGCCCGGAATGACCAGGGTTGTAATCTCGAGAAAGATACCACGTGATTTCATGGCAACAAGAGTCTCTTTCACACCTGCCAACCTGGCGCCGCAGTAAGTTTTGTAATACGCATCACTGAAGGCCTTTAAGTCGACATTGGCAGCATCCAGATACGGACCGATCATGTCCAGCGCTTCCAGAGTCATATACCCATTCGTCACAAACAAATTCAATAAGCCCTGTTCATGCGCAAGCCTGGCAGTATCATGAGCAAATTCAAAATATACGGTCGGCTCTGTATAAGTATAGGCAATAGACCGGCAGTCGTGCTCTTTGGCGGCAGCTACGACTTCCTCAGGCGGCATGAAATTTCCGATAATCGCACCCTTGTGGTCTTTCGGCATCTGGGCAATGTCGGCGTTCTGACAGAATTTACATTTAAAATTGCATCCCACCGTTGCAATGGAATAGGAAAGACTGCCCGGATAAAAATGAAATAGAGGTTTTTTCTCGATAGGATCAACATTTCGTGCCACAACCTTACCATATACCAAGGATACGAGGGTACCGTCACTATTCTGCCTGACCTGGCAGATACCCCGTTTGCCGTTCTTAATCACGCAGCGATGATGACACAGGTTACACTGTACTTTCTTGTCCGCCAGGCTGTCGAAAAGATAAGCTTTCATAGTTCTTTTGTGTTTTGTGTTTGGTGTTTTGTGTTTGGTTCAGCACAGTTGCAAGCATCTTAAATGTTACATTTTATGACAAATAAGAAAAGCAATCACGAAAACACGAAATTTTCAAGTTCTTTTCGTGTTTTCGACCTTTCGTGTTTTCGTGATAAAAGATCTTTTTCTCTCCTAACTTGTCGGGACCGTATCTTAGATTAAATATGGCTGATAATGTGTCCAACACCCTCTCTTAAAACCTAAAACGTAACACCTAAAACCAAACGATTTATAGCTATGTTGGCGCAACGCCGGTCGACTGTCTTGGCTTATGACGTAATGTCATGGGCCGGGTTCTGAACCGGGGAACCAGGGATGCCACCATGCCGGCAAAGGTGCCAAATGGAAAGCGTTGAACAATTTCCGACTTCTCTATATTACAGATGACCTTCCCTGATGACGCAGGAAACTGGCTCACGGTACGCCAGGATATCGGGACCTTTTCTCCCAGGAGCTCACGGATCATGCTTTTGAGTTCCCAGACACTGTAAAATCGCGCACGGTTGTATATGGTTTGGTGGAAAATGCCCCTGAGGCGCCGCTCGACCCCTTTCAGGGCATAACGGTTCAGGACACCCAAAAAAATGCGGTCCTTTGCCACCCGGCAGGCTTCCGATATCGCTTTCACGGGATCTTCCACGAACTCCAATGTGGTCACCAGGCTGGCATGGTTGAATGAGTTGTCGTCAAAGGGAAGATCTTCGGCAAACCCCCGATAAAATTCGACTCGATGACCGAATTGCTTCATGGCAATGTCAAGCATGTAAGGGGAAGGATCGATGCCCGTGACCTGCAGACCCTTTTCGTAAAAGGGTTTGATGCTCGAACCAATGCCGCATCCGATATCGAGCAGGGATTCGCCTCGAATCGGTTTCAGCATTTCGATCATGAGGCAGTTCTCAAGATCGGCTTCAGCTCTGCTCCGCGTCTTCATCACCCATTCTTCATAGACGCGTGCATCATTAAAATTAAAGACATAACCCATATTTTATATTAAACCCAACCCGGAAAATACGGAAAAAAATACTTTTATCACGAAAACACGAAAATATGAAAGCACGAAAAAGGCCTCAACAAACTGAGATTTTTTAAATATTGTGTTTTTGTGAATACCTTTAATACCCATCAGAACGTTATTATGACAATCACTATAGATCAAGTAAAAATCAGCAATAGATACCCATGTCCTTCTGTATGCTGGGCTTTGTTTTGAATATTTGAATTTAGGTCATTGGATATTGCTCTTCGGCGCAGCTCCGGGTATACTTGAAACACCTTTTTTCGAACCTATAAGCCAACTTAGGAAAGGATTGATTTATATGAAAATAAGTGTTGAAATTACAGGTATTTTTCTGTCTGCCGTGATGAGCCTCTTTACGGGCATAGCCTCTGCACAACCCATCGACATTGACTGGACCCCTGTTGGCCAAATTAAACTGGAATCTCCGCCCCTGGACGTGGATAGCACTGCAGACGGAGAACTGGTCTTCGTTCTCATGCCTGGAAAAGTTGTGGTTTACAATGAATCTGCAAACCATCAACTAAACCAGATTCCCGTCGATCAAGGTTATAACCGATTAACGTATTCGACCGAAACCGAGACACTGATCTTGACAAGCAGCATCACGAACGACCTCAAAGTCATCCATATTGATCAGGTCTACCAAATTTCTGGGGAAGGCTCTCCATTTTTGGGACCGGAAAATGCGCCTGTCACCATCGCCGTCTTTGACGACTACGAGTGTCCATACTGTGCCAAGATGGAAGCGGTGTTCAGCCAGTTGCTTGCAAAATACCCCGAGGATTTGAAACTGGTCATCAAACAATACCCGCTTCGAAATCATCCCAATGCCAGGCAAGCCGCACTAGCCGTCATGGCAGCACACAAACAAGGCAAATTTTGGGAATTTCACAGTCAACTCTTTGCCAATTACAAAGAACTGTCGATTCAGAAAATGGATGAAATTGCCGAAAGCTTTGATCTTGACATGAAACAATTCAGGAAAGACATCCTGTCCCACGATGTCCTGAAACTGATCGTGCGGGACGTCAGGGAGGGGCAAAAAATCGGCGTCAGTGGGACACCAAGCATATTTCTGAACGGCAAGCAGGTAAAGAACCCTACATTCAGAAATCTCGACCAGTTGATCGAGAGGGAATTGGCAAAATAAAATTGCTTCGCAATTTTATTTTTATAGGATTTCGGATACGGGTACCAGAGACACGTTCGATCGCTTCAGCCTCTTTGCAAATCGGCCAATGGCTCTGGCAGTCTTCGGGAATGGGTGGCCGATCCCGATTGCCCTACCGTACAACATGGCATGTTTTTGAAGATTGGCAAGTTGGGACATGATGGCCGATTCTTCGTGGACATTGTCGAGAAATACGTTCCGGTGGGCTGTGTGCATATGGTATCGCCGTGCGGTTGCATGTGCCAGGGAGTGGCTCGATGTATAACTGTCAACAAAAAACATCCCCCGGGATCGAATGACCTTCAGGGCATCTCCAATCTCGTTCGGGGATGCGGTAAACCTGGAACCCATGTGGTTATTGACACCCTTTGCAAAAGGGATACCCCGGATATTGGCCTGCAGGGTTTTTTCGATACGTTGGGCATCATCGCCCACAAACAAAGCACCGGGACCTGGATCACAGCTGTTGTCATAGGGCTCCATGGGCTGGTGCAACATCACTTCATACCCCTGATCATTGAGTTCAAAGGCAAGTTCCCGGGAGTAAGACACTTGCGGCAGGATGGAAAAGGTTAGAATCTCATTCAGTTCAACAAATTGCCAGGCAAGCGACCTGTTGTAGCCGATGTCATCGATAATCAGAGCTATCTTGGGGGGTTGACAGTTCTGAGACCGAACGTTTTCAACAGCAAATCCTTTGGAGGCGTTGAGTAACCCGAGAAGACCCCCACCTGTCATCAAACAGAAATACTTTATTAACTGTCTTCGGCTGAAACCAGTTGCCGCTCTGTTCATATGGAACCGCCGCTCTGTATCAACACGTATGCTGTCATTTATTTCCGTTTGGGATTCCGTTTAGATGTGCGGAACAAGTCGATCTTACTTTTCAAGCATTTTCAAAGTGCAAATAATGTTTACCTATGCCATATATTGAGGGAATAGTCAATAACCAATACAATATATTGACAATGTTCGCCGTATTTGTCATTAAACAAAAAACGTGGGACAATTTTTTTGTCCATAAAACAATTGAAATGTCGGGAAATTTTTCCATCAAACCCTCAGCCGGAGTTGGAGGGGTGATCCACAGCGAAAGCGAGCGCTGTCTGAATGGCAGGAGGACTCCCATGAAAACATCCTATCAGATTTACCCTATTGGATTCATTGAAAAATCCAATGAAATTACCGAAATCGATATCTTTGACGAATTCACCGACGCACTTCTGGGTCTGGAATCGTTTTCACACATCCATGTCCTTTACTGGTTCCATCAAAACGACATCCCGGATAAAAGAAGGACCCTGCGCGTTCATCCGAGAAAAAACGAGCAGAATCCATTGACAGGCGTGTTTGCAACCCATTCACCGATCAGACCCAATCTCTTGGCCATGTCCTTGTGCAGGATACTATCCATTGCATCCAACCGGATCCGCATCGATACAATAGATGCACACAACGGGTCTCCGGTCATAGACATCAAATGCTATTTCCCACCAAAAGAACCCTTGGAAAACATCCATTTGCCGGACTGGGTTTGATGGATCAGGGTTGGAGGGTAGCTGAAAGCAATTGAGCCATAAGCGTTAAGCTATAAGCGGCCTATAGCTTAATGCTCATCGCTAATAGCAACAATAAATGACGCGCGAAGCGCTAATGTCGTCCGATAGGACAAATGACAGCGAAAGCTAAATGTCGCCCACAGGGCAAAAAGCGCCTAACAGCCTACAGTCTAAACCGCTAAAACGCTAAAAAAGAAACCCCCCATGATCGAATTGACCGGTCAAATTGAACGAATAACCTATACCAATGAAGAGACCGGCTACACGATTGCCAAGTTAAAAGTGCAAGACCAGTGGGATCTCGTTACCATCGTCGGTAACATCCCGTCACCGTCCCCGGGAGAAATTCTGAGCCTGAAAGGGGAATGGGCGCATCACCCAAAATACGGTGACCAGTTCAAGATTCATTCCTATCATACCACTGTTCCAGCAACCGTTTACGGCATTCGAAGATACCTGGGCTCCGGCCTGATAAAAGGCCTGGGCCCCAAGATGGCGGACCGCATTGTCAATAAATTCGGGGAAAAGACCCTCGACATCATCGAGCACCAGATACAACGTCTGGAGAAAGTCGAGGGGATCGGGGCAAAACGGATCGCCCTGATCCAGCAGGCCTGGAAAGACCAGAAGAAAATCCGCGAGGTCATGCTGTTTCTGCAGTCCCATGGTGTCAGCACCGGATATGCCACAAAAATATACAAGACCTACCACAACCGATCCATTGCCATTGTTCAGCAGAACCCGTATCGCCTCTGCATGGATATTTTTGGTATCGGCTTTGTGATTGCAGACCGAATTGCCGAAAAGCTTGGATTTCCGAAAAATTCTGAATTGCGGGCTGAAGCCGGCATCATTTATGTCCTGAACGGTCTTTCAGACGATGGTCACGTCTATTATCCCTATGATCTGCTGGTGGACAAATGCAAAGAAGTTCTGGAAGTTGACAGCGAGACTATCCAGGCAGCTCTTGACAGGCTTTTTGGAGAAAACCGTATCGTCATAGAAGATCTGAATGAAGATCTCGAGACCTTTGGAAAACCCAGCAGCAAGGCTGTCTATCTGAAAAAGTACCATGTTTGCGAAACCGGCATCACCACAAGAATCAGGATGCTGCTCCAATCCCCTCCGGCAGCCCCGCCCATTGATGTGGCCAAAGAAATGAACCGGGTACAAGAACATTTTGCCATTCGCCTGGCAGCCAACCAGGTGTCTGCTATAAAATCAGCCATCGAGAATAAGGTAACTATCATTACGGGCGGACCTGGAACCGGCAAAACAACCATTATCCATGCCATCTTGAAAATCATGCTCCGGTATAAGCTGCGGGTGATGATGGCCGCTCCCACCGGACGAGCCGCAAAACGAATGCAGGAATCCACCGGTCAAGAAGCCAAGACCATACACAGGCTACTGGATTTCAGCATGCAAAAAGGGGGCTTTCAAAAGAATGAAACCTCACCGCTCGATTGTAACGCCCTCATCATTGACGAAGCATCCATGATCGATACACACCTGATGTATTATCTGTTGAAAGCAGTTCTGGTTCAGACAACCATCATCCTGGTAGGAGATGTCAACCAGCTGCCATCAGTCGGTCCCGGCCGTATACTGGAAGATATGATTCAGTCCCGGCAAATCCCTGTGGTATCCCTCACCGAAATCTTCAGACAGGCCAAAGCAAGCCGGATCATCACCAATGCACACAGGATCAACCAGGGTGATTTTCCCATAGTCGATCCCCCTGCGGACCCGGACGCTAAAACAGACTTTTATTTTATTGAACAGAAAGAGCCTGAAAGGGTCCTCCAGACCATCATAGAACTGGTTGCCCGTCGGATTCCCGCCAGTTTCGGATTTGAGCCCATCCATGACATACAAGTTTTGACGCCCATGCACAAAGGAATCGTGGGAGCCGAAAATCT
>JAOZSO010000133.1:248-8171 GCA_029939655.1 Desulfobacterales bacterium | reverse complement strand
ACTTCACCCTCAGGCGCCTTGACTCTGAAGCCCTCCGACTTTTGCAACGATAGGGATTACCCAATCATCTGATAACTAACGATAGGTATTTTTATTCCGAATGCTGTCGCTGATGCGTGTCTTGACACGATTCCGGAAGGTCTTTGATTTGATATGGATGACCTTGCGTCCATAACTGAAATTTTTTCCCATGATATCGGGATAATTCTTCAGGTTGGACTTCAGCTTGATGCTGCTGGATTGCACTTTCCGCAGAATATCGATTTCTTTACCAACCACCTTGTTCCGGCCGCTCTTCACTGCAGTTAGAAATGCTCGCCGATCATTCGCGCATGCTGCATAGGTAACCACTCTCCCCAGTTGATACAGGCTGTGACCGTCGCTTCCCCCGCTGATAGCCTTGTTAAGATTGAAACCCAGGAGAGCCGATTTTAAATTCCATTTGTTCACGTTTTCCGAGTTGATGACTTCTACCCCATCCACTCTTTCAAAGAGTTCATTCAATTGCCTCTTTTCGAAATGATGGTTGGTGGCAATACCGGTATAAATACCGCAGAATGGGTGTGGAAAGATGGTGACAGCGCCTAGCTTTTTCGCGCGCCCGATAATATCTTCCATGGTAAGATCGATTGAACTCATCACCTCCCTGCCCATGTGAGGTGCGATATCCTCATCGTAGAACCGGCAGAGGTTTTCAATGTCGTAAAAATAGACCAGAAGATGGGTTCCCTCGCAGGATGTCACTTCAATGCCGGGAATCGACAACACCTGTCCATAGGCATCGACCTCAACAGCCCCCTGAATGGCGTTGTGATCCGTTATCGCCACCCCGATGCCCAACTTCTCCGCATATTCGACAATTTCGGCCACACGATTTCGGCCGTCTGAATATATAGAATGAAAATGCATGTCCACGACCGTGTTCTGTCGGGTGAGATCTTGTAAATCCGGCTTTTCGAATACAATTCTATTGATTTGATTTGTCATTGACATTCCCAACTCGAATGAACTGGTTGGCGCACAGCGTAAATCCAGGCTTGTCGAGGAAAAGAGAAAAATCTTTTATCACGAAAACACGAAAGTACGAAAAAGATCTTGAAATATTTCGTGTTTTCATTACTTATAGTAGTATTAAGTAGAAACTCTAAGCATCCTTTTACGCTTTGTCTACAGGAATAAACTATAGATTTGCCGAGACGTAAAACTATGGACCAAAAGATCAAAAACGCCATCGAAGCCGCAGTCAAAAATGAATCACTGGCCCGCACTTTCAAGATTGAACTGGTGGAGTTAGACACCGGAACCTCCGCGGTCGAAATGATGTATAATCCCGACATGATGAGCAATATTTATGACCGGGCCCATGGAGGTGCCATCTTTGCGTTGATAGACGAGGCCTTTGAAACAGCCTGCCAGACCCATGGGACCATTGCCGTTGCACTGAATGTCAACGTCACCTATATTGCCAGCCCGAAAGACAGGTCAAAGCTTCGGGCCGAAGCCTGTGAAGTGAGCCGTACCAAAAAAACAGCCACGTATGACATCAAGGTATACGAGCCCGGCAGGAAACTCATCGCCACCTGCCAGGCCCTTGCATTTCGAACCGGCAAACCAATACCCTTCCTTTAAATTTGGATTCATTCCTCCCGCTTACAAGCGGGAGGAATGAATCCAAATTTAAAGGTATACGCTACGCTTTAAAAAAGATTACGAACATATATACACTAATGCTTGCACGAGTCGGAGGCTTCCATAGGCAAGGCATCTGAGGGTGAAGTCGTAGTCTTTTACTACGAACCCTCAGTAACGCAGCATATGGAAATCTCCGGCTTGCCCTTGGGGTGAAATTTGATGAGAAATAGAATGCTGCCATCCTTATGCTAATAATATTCTCATCAAATTTTATGCAAGTTTATTTTGGGAAGGAGACGACTACAAACCCCTCACGTGCCCTCCGAATCAGGATTTGCACCTCGTCACCATCGTCGATTTTCTTTACCTGTTTTGTGTATTCCAGAATCGAAGAAACCCGTTTGTGGTTGATTTCTTTAACAAGATCACCACGGCGTATGCCCGCACTTTCCGCTTTGCCACCGGGCTTGATACCGATAACGAGAACACCCTTCTCGTCTGATTCAAAGCCAAATCGGCCGGCGTTCTCATCAGACAAATCCATAAGCTGAATCCCGATATCGTCATTGCTTTCTTCGCCCGGTCCCTTGGCAATCATTTTGTCGTCATCACGTTTGGCCAGTTCCACCTGAACGGTTTTTTGTTTGCCGTTACGCAGTAGCTTGATGGTAGTTTTCTTGCCGATCGCGGTATTAGCAATAATACTGGAGAGCTCCCGTGCGGATGTCACAGTCTTGCCGCCGATTTCAACAATAATATCATTCGGTTTAATCCCACCTTTTTCGGCCGGATCACCCTCGAACACCTGGGTAATCAGAACACCCCCATTGCTTTCGACACCATAATACTGCTTCAATTCCGTGGAGAGGTCCTGTATGCCTACACCGAGCCAACCCCGGGTCACTTCACCGGATGATTTTAGCTGTGCGACAATATCCTTGGCCATATTGATGGGTATGGCAAATCCAATCCCCTGGCCACTGGCAACGATAGCTGTATTAATCCCCACGACTTCACCCTGCATGTTGATCAATGGCCCCCCGCTGTTGCCGGGGTTGATGGATGCGTCTGTCTGGATAAAATCCTCGTAAGGCCCGAACCCGATAATCCTTCCTTTAGCACTGACGATGCCCGCAGTTACAGTCTGTTCCAATCCGAATGGACTGCCTATTGCAACTACCCAGTTCCCTACATTTGCCATGTCCGAGTCCCCCATCTTGATGGGGGAGAGATCTGCATTAGCCGAAATCTTGATCAAAGCCAGGTCGGTTTTGGGATCCCGGCCCACAAGTTCTGCATCAAACTCTTTTTCATCGGCCAGTTTGACCTTGATCTGATCTGCATTTTCCACCACATGGTTGTTGGTCACAATATACCCTTCCTTGTCGATGATAAACCCCGATCCAAGGCTCCTTTGTTTGAAATCCCGCTGGGGATGATTGTCCTGAAAGGGTTTCATGAACTCTTCAAAGGGATTTTTCTGGCCGTTAGGGGGGGCGCCAAAAAAATGGTTAAAAACCCTGCCCCCGCCCTTAACCGTAGTAACGGTTCGAATATTGACGACACTCGGCTTTGCATCTTTGGCGAGCTGGCTGAAGCTGTTGGGCACCATAACAACACCCGAACCTTCGGATGCGGCATATACCATCGGCGAGAAGCCTGTCAGCATTCCCACAAGTACAGCAACCATCATATATTTGAGTATGTTATTATTTCCGATCATAATCGTCTCCTTATATTTTGGGTTCATTGATTCCTATTGTTAGATTCATAATAATTCCGTAATCTAACCGGAACATGACCCGAAAATTACCATTTGGTAATAAAGTCGTAAAATGTTTGGTTTTTTTTCAATTATAGGGGTTGTCACAAATATGTTCCGAATGAGCCCCACAGCTCCAGGGGATTCCATATTTTTTTAAAAAGGACATATCATGATCAATCTGCATCACTAGCGTAGTGCCCTGCCGGATCGATGATGTTTCCAAGGCCTCATTTTAATAACATTCGGCCGTATTTCGTAAAGCGCTAAATTGATTTAATGCTGGAAACCGAATGAACATCTAATCCCGCTAATTTTCTAGGCGGTAATACAACCGTGAAGATACTCCCCTTCCCTGCTTCGCTTTTCACTTTGATTCGTCCCTGGTGCGCTTCGGCAATGGCTTTGGCCAGACTGAGCCCCAGGCCTGCCCCGGTTGTCGAACGGCTGGGGTCGCAACGGTAAAACCGTTTAAATATGTGCGGCAGTTCCACCTCCGATATTCCAACACCCGTGTCCGCAACCGTCAAGACAATCCCATGATGCTTTTTTGTGTGAACGGACACATCCACGCGCCCGCCTGCCTGTGTGTACTTGATGGCGTTGTCCACCAGGTTGGCCACCAGGCGTTGCAGGAGAGACATATCCCCTTTCAGGCTTGCGGTCTCTATTTCAGCACACACCAGATCAACACGCTTGTCTGCCGCCATGGGTTGAAATAGATCGCAGGCATCTTTCACGATTTGATTCACATCCACATCCGCTTTTACCAATTCACCGACCCCCGCTTCAGTCTGGGATATCATCAACATGGTGTTGATCATGTCCAGCAGGCGATCGCACTCCTCGATATTGCTGGCAGCCATCCGCTCGAATTCCGCCACGTCTTTTCCAGTTGTGAGTGCTATTTCGGCAGCCCCCCGTATGCGTGTGAGGGGACTCTTTAAATCGTGGGCTACGTTGTCACTGATTTCTTGGATTCCCTCCACCAGATGCTGAATCCGGTCCAACATGGCATTGAAAGTGGTTGCCAGTTGATCGATTTCATCGCCCCGGGTGTTGACAGGTACCCGTTCTTCGAGAGAACCGGCAGAGACACTTCGTGCCGTGCGTGTAACCGCTTGAACGCCGGATACAGCCCTGCGTGCCAGAAACCATCCAAAGCCGGCTGACAGCAGCACCAACATACTCAAGGTGGCAATAACTATTTGACGGAATGCTTCCACAAAGCTTGCCACATTTTCCAGGGATTGGCCCAGTTGGAGAATCACGCCGGCGCCGATGTTGCTGTAAAGAATTCGCACCTGTTCGGCCCGGTTCGGAATCGTGAGGGTTTCATAAATTTGGGAGTTGCCCCGCAAGGCCTGTTCGATGTTGGCCCTGGTCACCCCGATGTCCTGCCAGTAGGACATGTTCGAGGAAGAAAACGAAATCCCTGTCGGGTAGAAAAGCCGATAAAATATCTTTTTCTCACCAGAAGCCTGGGATTCCAGAGCAGCGAATCGTTTGACAAACTCCACACCGTCCGTTGCCATGATAGTGGAGAAAATGCCTGCTTGTCGGTACAGGTCCCTGTCTGTCTGGTCCCTAAACATGGATGTCATGAGAAGATAAAAAAAGATAAAAGCAATACAGGCCGATAACGAGAAGATACCTGCGTACCATAGTGTCAGTCGGAATGCCAGGGTATGGCGGGCCTTAATTCCCTTCTTTGAGTACATATCCTACACCACGGACGGTATGAATCAGTTTTTTTTCAGATGCCTTGTCAATTTTATCTCGCAGCTTGCAGATTCTCGCTTCCACCACGTTGGTCTGGGGATCAAAATTATAGTTCCAGACATGCTCCATGATCATGGTCTTTGAAACCACTCTTTCAGCGTTGCGCATTAGATATTCCAGCAAAGAATATTCCAACGGTTGCAGATCGACGTTCTCCCCGTCACGTACGATCTTGCGGCTGAGGAAATTCATTGAAAGTCCTTTATATTCGAGGCTGGTGGGTTCTCCGGCGCCGGTCGCACGGCGGATCAGTGCCTGGATACGGGCTAGAAGCTCGGAAAATGCAAAGGGTTTGGTCAGATAATCATCTCCACCGGACTGCAGTCCTTTCACGCGATCGTCAATCTTGTTTTTGGCGCTCAGGATAATAACCGGTGTTTCAACATGGGTCTTGCGCATCTCCTGGATAATACTCAGGCCGTCTTTTTTGGGGAGCATGATGTCCACGATGGCGGCATCATAGGGCTCTGTCAGTGCCAAATGAAGTCCGTCTTCACCGTTAAAGGCAAGATCCACGGCAAACCCATCTGCGGCCAGCCCCTTTTCAATGAAAGATGCAATTTTACGGTCGTCTTCTATTAACAGAATGCGCATGTTTTAAAACCGAGGGTTCAAGGGTTCGAGGATCCAGTAAACAGAGGAACTATTACAAGCTCAAATAGCTTCCAAGATGCATAGCATAAAACATCTTATAATTCCACGGTTCTGTATCTCGTAAACGTACTTGACAAGATAAGGATTCCCTGCCAGAAATCAACTGAACATCCATCTGTCAACAAGCACTTGAATCCTGGAACCCTTGAACCCTTGGATCCTTTTTCCAAAGAATAAAGGAAACGCCTTAAGAGAGGTATAGAAAAGCCTAAGATATGCCATATATGATAAGGAGTTAAGATGACCATTCAACAGCAAATCAAGATAGATCTTATGGGTGCCATGAAGGCCAAGGATGAGGACAAGAAAAGTACCCTGCGGGTCATCATGGGGGAATTCGCAAGAGCCGACGCAAAAGAGCTTTCCGATGACGAGGTAATCAAGGTACTGAAGAAACTGATCAAATCAGAAAAGGAAACCCTATCACAAAAGGGTTCTGATGAGGACACGGCCTATATCCAGATCATTGAAACCTATCTGCCGCAGATGGCCTCAGAAGACGAGATTATCACCTGGGTGAATGGCAACATTGACCTTTCACAATTCAAGAGCAAGATGCAGGCCATGGGCCCCATCATGAAACATTTCGGAGCCCGGGCAGACGGGAATGTGGTAAAAAATATACTGCAGGGACTCTGAGGGGTTGGAGGGTCTGAGGTTTGGAGGGTTCGAGGGGAAGAACAGGGTTCAAGGGTCCGAGGGTGGCTGACGGCTTAAAGCAGATCGCAGCCTTCCAGCTTCCTGGCTTCCCGGCATTCTAGCCTCTATGTCCTATCACCTATGAGCTATGAGCTTATATCAACCTTCTTCCTTCAAAAGTCCTTCCGCTACATTAATATCATACACGTGCCCCGGGTTGAAGGCTTTGCCTTCATACATCTTAGTTGCCTGTTGAATGGCTTCGTGCGGCACCCAGCCATGTTCTTCCCAAAGCTCGGGTATGTCCTGGTTCCAGAACCGAAATTGGATTTCGCTGCCAAATTTACGAACATACATCCGCACGCGCTTGTTCTGTGGCTGCGGATGGTAATAGAGTCCTCTGTCATCCTTCATGTTTTTTTTCCTTAAATAATTAATTTTAATATCAATTATTAAGTTTAATATCAATCTGTTATTAACTTTACTTCCAGTATCGCATTAACTACTTACCTGCTCTCGGATCCACTGCATGAACGGCTCATACCCATCCGTCACCGGCAAGCACACGATACAGGGGCACTCGTAGCTATGTATGGCTTTCACTTTTTCTTTCAGGGCCGGCACATTATTCTCCGTGGTTTTCAAGATTAATTGCCGTCATTTGTGTGCCTCCATACCTTTTAATCTCTAACTCAATGCCGTTAACTTAATTATGTAGTGCAGAGCCTCAGCTCTACCCGTACACCTTTGTTGCAGGTCTAAAGACCTGCGCTACATTACATGGAACTGCGTATCACCTTAAGTTAATGCCATTGCCTTTTAACTAATAGCATTTCACCCGGACCCTGGAATCCTAGAATCCTGGAATCCTTTCTCCCTATAGCAATTTGATTGACAGATCAATGCCGAATTATTACCTTCAGCACGAATTTTGCTTTGGACCTTACTATCCATAAAATGAAAGAACATCCAATGTCCCGTACTGTATTGAAAACCATCCTTTGCCCGAATTGTCGCAAACTCATCAGCACTGATGAAGCCCGCTGTCCCTATTGCGGCACGTCCAAACCCGGATCCTGGATGCATAACAACTTCGTCTCGCATCTATTCAATAATCCAGCCGGATTCATCAAGGGTGTTATATACGTCAATGCGGGTATGTTTGCCCTGGCGATCCTCTTGAGCCTTCAGGGACTCAGCTTCTCCATGAATCCTTTGACATTTCTGTCTCCGGACAGCCGGAGTCTCCTAATGCTCGGAGCAACCGGTGCTGTCCCCATAAACAGCATGCACCGCTGGTGGACCCTTTTATCGGCCAACTATCTTCACGGCGGCATCCTGCACATTCTGTTCAACATGATGGCATTCCGCCAGATCTCAGTGCTCATTGTTCGTGAATACGGTATTCACCGGATGTTCAGTATTTATACCCTGGGTGGAATCATCGGATTCTG
>JAOZSO010000133.1:0-238 GCA_029939655.1 Desulfobacterales bacterium | reverse complement strand
TTCTTATCTGGCCCGAACACCGTTCACCATCGGTTCCTCAGCAGCCATCTGCAGCCTCATCGGAGCCGCCCTTTACTATGGCAAGAGCCGTGGCGGCGTATACGGACAGGCCATCTATCGTCAAGTCGGCGGATGGGTGCTGATACTATTCCTGTTCGGTTTCATGATCCCGGGCATCGATAACTGGGGTCACGGCGGTGGCATTGCCGGTGGCATTCTTCTAGGGCTTTTGTTCGGC
>JAOZSO010000132.1:0-8279 GCA_029939655.1 Desulfobacterales bacterium | reverse complement strand
GACATCGCGCCGTAGCAATTAACCTTTGCTTTTGCATTCATCCACGGGCAAACCCATGGTCTTCTGCGAAGGCGGATAAAAGATGTTCTTATATGCAGGCCTGTACCGCTTGTCATTCATCGGTCACAGGATAAGGGAGAAAATGATTATGGATATACCCAAGAAAATGAGAGCGGCCGTTCTGCACGCCTTCAATGATGTAAGGGTTGAAGAACGCGAGGTACCCACGCCGGGGCCTGATGAAGTCCTTGTTCAGGTTGAAGCATGCGGAATTTGTGGTACGGACATAAAAATCATCACCCACGGTATGCCGAACCAGCCCGCTTTCGGCGATTTCATCATCGGGCACGAGTATGCCGGCAGAATTGTCGCCCGGGGTGAAACCGTTGACGAGTTTGATGTCGGTGACAGAATTGCGGTAGAAATACATAAGGGATGTGGTCGATGCCGGAATTGTATAATGGGCAACTACACCGCGTGTCTCAATTACGGTAACCTTGCAAAAGGTCACCGGGCCAATGGGTTTACCGCTAACGGCGGTTTTGCCGGATACGCCGTCAACCATGTCAACACCCTGACCAAACTTCCAGACCATATTTCTTTTGATGAGTCGACAATGGTCACAACGGCCGGGTCCAGCATTTATGCCCTTGATATGGCTGGAGGCTACATTGCCGGAGATACGATTGTCATACTGGGACCGGGCCCCATCGGTCTGATGGCACTTCAGGCTGCCAAAGCCCTCGGTGCAGGTACGGTGATTCTGACCGGCACAAGAAAGGAACGACTCGAACTCGGCCAGCAGCTTGGCGCCGACCATGTGATCAATGCCAAAACGGATGATAGTGTGGAAAAAGTGCTGGAACTTACCAATGGCCTGGGAGCCGATCTGGTTCTGGAAGCTGCCGGAAGCGAAAGTTCTCTCCAGCAAGCCATTGAAATGGTACGCAAGGGTGGCAAAATATCCATCGCGGCATTTTACAAAAAACCGGTGACGGCAGACATCTCCATGGCCGTTCGCAACGGTGTCAACCTGTATACCATCCGCGGCGAAGGTCGCTTGAATGTTCACAGGGCCATGTCGTTGATGGGTCAGGGAAAAATTGTCGGCAAGCCGCTGATCACGCACACATTTCCGCTTGAGGAAATCAATGAAGCACTGGCGACCTATGTAGAGAGAAGGGATGGCGCCATGAAAGTTGTGGTTCATCCCCAGCCGGTCTGAGTCTTCCAGACAGGGGGCCTTTACCCGGAGCCGGAAATGTCTATCTGAACCCATGCAAGCACTACGCAACCCATATTAAAATAGAAACGGGAGACATGCAAATGCCTTTTAAAGAGACCAAAAAACTAACCTCAAAAGGTGTTCGCATGGTCATGGATACGGCCATCGCCAAAGCAAAAGAATTTAACATAGCGGTCACCGTGGCCATTGTAGATGCCGGGGGGCACCTGTTGATGCTGGAAAGAATGGATGGGGGTCGTTTTCACACCGTCCATTCATCCACCACCAAAGCCGTCTGCGCGGCTTCCAATATGCGCCCCACCACCACCAAAGGGGCCCAGGCACAATCCCTCGATACCCTTCATGCTTTGGGTCTTGCCCTGGCAGCCGGTCCCGGGAACTGGACCGCCATGGAAGGCGGCTTTCCCATTTTCATGGATAACGAATGTATCGGCGGAATCGGTGTCAGCGGCGGTGACTGGGAGCAGGATGAATCCATTGCCAAGGTTTCTCTGGCTGCTATAGCAGCCAAATTTGAATAGGATAAATGAAGTTATAGAGGAAAAATATGAAACGTTTTAAGACTGAAGAATACGTCCGGATGGAAAATCCTACGCCGGGAAAAGCTTTCCGACCTGAAATTCTAACGGCTGAGCATGGTGCCAAAGACCTGGGGGGCATGTTCGGTCTTCTCCCCCCCGGAACCCAGGTGCCCTATCACTACCACAACAAGCGCGAATCGGTGATAACGGTCATCAGCGGCGAAGGCATCGAAATAATGGATGGTGAAGAAATCCCCATCAGCGCCGGTGATGTCTTCTTTATTCCCGTAGGTGTTAAACATACGACAATCAACAACTCTGAAAAGGAACTTCGATACCTCGAGTTTTATACCCAACCGCCTGTCGGGGCCGATTTTGTTGAATTAATAAAATCGTAGGAACTATTTATTGATGAAAGGTTAATAAATGACTGATAAAAGCACCGTAAACCTGGCTCTCATCGGTACCGGGGCATGGTCCGGTTCCGTGGGCGATGCCATGATGAAAAGCGACAAGGTAAACCTGGTCACCTGCTTTGACCCCATACCGGAAAAAAGAGAGGCCTTCAGCGCCCGATTCGGCTGTGAACATGAAGAAAGCTACGAAGATGTTCTCAAGCGGGATGATATCGATGGACTCCACCTGGCCACACCCAACCATCTACATGCGCAACAAACACTGCTCGCCGCCGAACACGGTAAACATGTCTTTGTTGAAAAGCCCATCGCCAACACCATCGCTGATGGGAAAAAAATGATTGAGTCCTGTCTGAAAGCCGGCGTGGTTTTAATGGTGGGACAACATCTACGGCGGCTCACCGGAATCCGCAAGTTAAAAGAACTGATTGATGCCGGCACCATCGGAAGTCCGATTCAGATCGAAGGCAACTATTCACAAAACCTGGGGTTTGCGTTGACACCGGAAAGTTTCCGTTGGCGGGGGGATGATACCGGTTGTCCCGCCGGCTCCCTGATGACCATGGGTATCCATCACGCGGATGTGTTCAATTATTTGTTCGGCCCCATTAAGACCGTGTTCTCGTATTTCAACAAGCTTTACATCCCGGCCCCTGTCGAAGATGTGACCACAACCGTATTCCAGTATGAAACAGGTGTTCTGGGCTATCTGGGATCAAACTATGCGTCACCAAAGGCGGTCTGGTTTTATGTTTACGGCACCGAAGCAAATTTGCTGTGTACCATTACACCGCCTGAGCTGCCTTTTGAAGAATATCTTCTGTGGTGGCAGCAGGTGGACCAGGACACCGATGTTCAGATATTCGAAAAAGGAAAAACCGGATCCACAAAAGTACCCCTGACGTTGGGAAACCCCATTCTGGAAGAAATTGACGAATTTGCTGATTGCATCCTTACAGGCACCCCACCGGAAACCGACGGCGAAGGGGCTTTATCCGCCCTGTCATTCATTCGAGCCGCCATTGAATCGTCGCAAACCGGCAGGCAGGCAATGCTGGCAGTCTAAGCAACTGAAGTGAGAATAGAGACGTATGAAAAGAAGATTACTCATTGTGGGAGGTGTTGCCGGAGGCGCATCATGCGCCGCCAGATCCCGGCGTCTTTCCGAAGATACGGAAATTATCATTTTCGAACGCGGCCCGTTCGTCTCTTTTGCAAACTGCGGCCTACCCTATTTTGTCGGCAATGTGATTACAAAAGAAGAAGATCTCATTGTAGCCTCACCGGAACGCTTCAGAGATTACTTTAATATTGAGGTGCGGACCGGGCACAATGTCTGTCTGATCGACCGTGAAAAAAGAGAAATCGAAGTCGAAAATATGGCCACCGGCAACATCAGCCGAGAAAAATACGATAATCTCGTAATTTCCCCCGGTTCGGTTCCAATCTTCCCCCCGCTTGAGGGAATCGATCTGCCGGGAATATTTACCGTGAAAACCATACCGGACATGCGGGATATTATGGACTGGATTGAGCGCCAAAATGCCAAAAAAGCAGCCGTAATTGGGGGCGGATTTATCGGGTTGGAGATGGCCGAAAATCTGAAGAAAAGGAACCTTAGTGTCAGCATTGTCGAAATGCAAAAGCATGTGATGCCGGCAATCGACGAGGAAATGGCCGCGCCCATCCATGCGCACCTGAAATCCAGCGGGATATCTCTATGCCTGGGCAGTCCGGTCACGAGCTTCAAACAACTCGATGCCGGTAAAATTCTCATAACGCTTGAATCCGGAGAAACCCAACGGGTGGACATGGTGATTCTGTCCATCGGTGTTCGGCCCGAGATCGAATTGGCTCATACCGCCGGCCTGGAAATCGGGAGTCTTGGTGGAATCCAGGTCGATGAATTCATGCGAACCAGTGACCCGCATATCTGGGCTGTGGGGGATGCCGTAGAAGTAAAAGACTGCATCACCGGATCAAACAACATGATTCCCCTGGCAGGCCCTGCCAACCGGCAAGGCCGTATTGCGGCTCACGTAATTATGGGCCGTCGGGACATGGCTGGATTCAGGGGTGGACAGGCCACAGCGGTGTGCGGGGTGATGGGCCTGACCATCGCTTCCACCGGTGCCACCGAAAAAACCCTGAAAAATGCGCTGATCAACGGCAAACCCATGATATATGAAAAGATTTACGCCCATCCTGACCATATTGCAGGGTTTTACCCCGGGGCGCAGAAAATGATGAACAAATTGCTGTTTTCCCCTGAAGATGGCCGTATTTTTGGGGCTCAGGCGGTCGGCACCGAAGGGGTTGAAAAGCGCATCGATGTTATCGCCATGGCGATTCAGAAAGAGGGAACCGTATTTGATCTGGAAGAAGCGGAACTGTGCTATGCACCCCAGTACGGTGCCGCCAAAGACCCGGTGAACATCGTTGGAATGATTGCAGCCAATATTGTCCGTAATGAACATTCCATTGCACACTGGATGGACCTGGATAATGGCGATGTATACCTGCTCGATACCCGTAGGCCGGAAGAATATGAACGCGGTCACATCGATGCCGCGGTAAATATTCCACTGGAGAACCTGAGACAACGACTTTCCGAACTGCCCCGTGACCGGGAGATCTGGACATATTGCCTGGTTGGCCAACGGTCATACAACGCAGCAAGACTGCTGGCCAATGCGGGATTTAAGGTGCGGAATATCTGCGGTGGGTATATGATTCACCTTTGTATTGAAAAGATCCGCCAGCAGACCAAACCGAAACCGAATCCTTTCAAAATATAAACCTGAAATGTTCGGGCTATCTGACGGAGTCTGTTCGGCACTCATCGTCATCAACGGTCGTTTTTGCTCGTCGCCTGATAAGAGGTGACACAAAAGAGCCCACCGCGATGATGATAAATACCAAGCTGATGGGATGCGTAAAAAATATCATCGGGTCTCCCTGAGAAATGATGAGGGACATTCTTAGATGCTCTTCCAGTTGAGGGCCGAGAATAATGGCCAGAAGCATAGGGACGACGGGAAAACCGTATTTTTTCATAAAGTATGCCAGCAGCCCGAAACAGAGCATCACACCGGTATCGAAAAAAGTGTTTCTCAATGCAAATGTCCCCACAACACACAGGGTTAAAATAATGGGTAGCAACACCCGCTGGGGAACCTTGAGTACCCCGACCCACAATCTGATGGTTGCCAGCGTGAGACACAGGTTCATAAGGTTGGCCAGTAAAAAAGCCCAGAACACACTGTATACGAATTGAGAATTTTGAATAAACAGCATGGGACCCGGTATCAAACCCTGAATGATCAGTGCGCCGAGGAGGATGGCGGTTATGGGATCACCGGGGATTCCCAACGTCAGCATCGGTATTAAAGCGCCCCCGGCCACAGCATTGTTGGCCGCTTCCGGAGCGGCAACGCCCTCGAGCGTACCCTTGCCGAATTCTCTGGAATTCTTTGACGTCTTTCTGGCATAATCATAACTGAGAAAAACGGCAATCGGTCCGCCAGCCCCCGGAATAGAGCCAATCCCGGTACCAATACCCGCCCCGATCAGCATTGTCTTTATCAGCTTGACCAGATCCTTCATTCTTGGCAGGACACGATCTATTCTCGATCCATATTTTGGAATTACTTTAATCTTGTTAGAAATACCCAGTATGATCTGCGGGATGGCAAACAGACCAATCATGGCCGGTAAAAATGAGATGCCGGCCTGCAGATCAACCATGCCGAAGGTAAATCGCGGCGTTCCCATCATAGGGTCCAGCCCGGCCGTCATAACGATAAGCCCCAGAATTCCGGAAATGAGTGCTTTGACAATAGACACCTGGCCAAAACTGCAGATAAGGGTCAAGCCCAGAAGAACCAGTGCAAACAGTTCCGGTGCCCCAAACCGCAGGGCAAACTTGGCAATGACGGGAGAAGCCAGTGTCAGGCACGTCAAACCAAAAATCCCTCCGAAAAACGATGAAATCACAGCAATTCCCAAGGCCGGTCCCGCCTGCCCCTTTTGTGTCAAGGCATAGCCGTCAATGGCAGTGGCTGAAGCCGAAGGTGTTCCGGGTATGTTCAGAAGAATGGCGGATATGGAACCGCCTGTCATACCTGCGGCATAAAGACCCAGCAGTAAACAGACAGCAGTAACCGCAGGTAATTTAAACGTCAGGGGCAGAAGCAGAACCATGCCCAGCGATATGGTGAGTCCCGGTGTCGAGCCGATAAACAGCCCGAAGATAACGCCGAACATGACCGCAAAAATGTTTTGGAATTGTAATACATCGAATAAAGCCGAAAGAATAGGTCCGGTCATATGCTATTTTCCCTGTTCAAAATATTTCCCCGGCTGGAAGGATTATCTGGAACACTTTCTGAAAAAAAAGATAGATACCAAATGTAACCAGGGTTGATGTCAAAACGACTTCCTTCCACTTTCCGGCACCGATGGTGAGCATTAAAACGGCTAAAAAAATCGGCGTAACCAACAAAAATCCCAAAAAAGCCATCGCCTTGATGTAGACGATAACGATAACGACCAGAAATAAAATACTGATCCCCTCTTTTTTTGATATGGCATAATCACATGTTTCAGACGATCCTTTAAAGACGGATTGCAACAATAACAGAATTGACAGTACATACAGGCAAATAACCAGTACCCATGGTACAAAAGAACTACCAAGTGTATTGGGTAAATTGCGATCCGGTAGATGCATCGTCAGATATGAATAAAAACAGCCAAAAAGTATCATGGTAATCGCTATTATGATATTTACAGCCCGCATGGATCCATCCCCAAATTTCGGGGGGCGATCATTCATCAATCAACCCCCCTCGTAATTTCCGCTTATTTTATTTTACCAAATTGCCGAGTTTTAAAGCTTTGGCAACAATATTGTTTTGTTCTTTCAGATACGCTTCAAACGCCTGGCTTCCCTGGAAGCTGATGTTGAATCCCTTTTTATTGGCAATCTTAATAAAATCTTTGTTCTGAGCCCCTTTCTCAAACGATTTTTCAAGCTTCTGGACAATCGCCTCGGGTGTACCTTTGGGGACGCTGATGCCACGGAACAGCTCCAAAACAACCGGGCAACCCGCTTCCTTCATGGTCGGTATCTCCGGGAATTTCGGATCCCTCTTTTCCGTGGGCACTGCCAGCAAGCGGATCAGTCCGGCCTGCACTTGGGGTGCCGCCTCAGGCAGCGGAACACAGATGGCCTCGACCTCTCCACCCAGCAAACTCGGGATCCGGCGTTTGCCACCCAGAGGCACATGGACAACTTGGATATCCATTTCTTTTTCAACAAGCACGGCCACCAAGTGAGTACCACTGCCGGTACCTGCGTTACCAATTTTAATCTTGTTGGGATTGCTCTTGGCATAACTTATGAATTCTTTAAACGTTTTCCATGGAGAATCGGCCTTTACAGCGATGGGCATGGATGTGAATCCGATCCGACACACATGCTCAAAGGCATCGTATTTAAACGGCACGTTGCCGATGTTGGTGGAGGTCAGAATAGAAGTAGAATTCCAGCCCACGGTATACCCGTCCGCTTTTGATGCTTTCAGTGCTGTATACATAATCCCACCGCCGGCACCCGGTCGGTTGATGGGCACGATGGGTTGGCCAAGAGACGGCTTTGCTCCCGTTGCCAGGACTCGTCCCATAAGATCCGCCGAGCCACCGACTCCAAAAGGAATCAGGAAGCTTACCGGTTTGGTGGGATATTCCGCCTTACTTACTTCCGGCATAAAAGCTAAGCTGAAAACGACCATCAGTGTTACAAGCAGCACATAAGTCAAATTTCTTTTTTTCATGATTACCCTCCTGTTAAAGCAGTTGTTAATAGTAGATACCCGGGTCCAAAGGGCCCGGCATTGATTCAGCCCTATAAGGGATTAATATTTTGCACATCCAGCGTGTGATAAATTCTAAATCCGAATATCGAAATACGAAACAAATCCAAATATCAAATGCTCAAATGATTCAAACATAGTGCTTGAGCTGGTATCTCCAAGGTCTTGTTTTGATCATTCGGTATTGCCCTTCGACCTTGCTCAGGGCGGTGAGCCTGTC
>JAOZSO010000131.1:0-8324 GCA_029939655.1 Desulfobacterales bacterium | reverse complement strand
CGTTGCGAGATGTCTATTCAGACATTCAGTACTCTGTATCCCATACCACGCGAAAACCGCGTCGGGGTGAAAAAGATGGTATCGATTATCATTTCACGGACAAAACAAAATTTCTCAACATGCGCGACAGGGGCCTCTGGGCGGAATGGGCGGACGTTCACGGTCATTATTATGGCACTTCCATAAAAAACATGGAAAAGGCGCTTTCAGCCGGTTACGATATTCTGCTCGACATCGATGTTCAGGGAACAATGCAGATTCTGGAGCGGTATCCCGACGCCGTTACTATCTTCATCATGGCACCCTCGCTGGAAATTTTAAAGCAACGACTGTCGAAACGGGGAACGGAGGATTCCCGGACCATTGAAAAGCGTATGAGAAATGCCGAAAAAGAGATCGCCGGAAAATCGATTTACCGCCATGTGATCGTCAACGACGATCTCTCGACAGCTATCGACAAATTCATCCGTATTGTTGGGAAATATCATAACAATAGACCCTAACGTCCAGATCCACAAGGGATTCATAATGGTCGAAATACTATATGGATATCACCCGGTGAGAGAAGCACTTCGTGCGGGGAAGCGAGAACTGCTGGAGATCTGCCTGCCAAAAGGTAAATCCTCTTATAGGGTTGAGGAGGTGGCCTCTCTGGCGAAAGAAGCCCATGTTTCCATCAATCGGGTATCCATGGGAAGAATCGAATCCATGGTCGCTACGGATTCTCACCAGGGTATCTGCGCATCGGCCGGCCCATATGTCTGGAGCGACCTGTCCCGACTCCTGAAGACCGTCGAAGGAAGAACCCCCTTTTTACTGCTGCTGGATCATATTGTTGATCCACACAACCTCGGTGCGCTGCTCCGAACGGCATTTTGTGCGGGACTGGACGGTGTGGTCATAACGAAGGACCGTTCTGCGCAGCCCACTCCTGCTGTTTCCAAGGCATCGGCCGGTACCATGGAGCATATTTCTTTGACCCGCGTTACGAATATGGTGTCAACCATAAGGACCCTGAAAGAATCCGGACTATGGGTGGCCGGGCTCGACAAGCAGACCGGCCAGAGCATTTATACCAGCGATATGACCGGGCCGATGGCGCTGGTAATCGGGAGTGAAGAAAAGGGGATCCGCCCGCTGGTAAAAAAACACTGTGACCTGATGGTCGCCATCCCCCAGGTTGGCGATGTCGATTCGCTGAACGCTTCGGTGGCCGGCGGCGTGGTGATGTATGAGACCTATCGGCAGAGAGAACTCCAGGACTGCAACCTTGGGGCAGACTGAATGTACCCGATGAATCTGAATGTAACCGACACATCTCGCAGGGCGCTCATGCATACATGGAATGCTTTCAAGGAAGCCCTGTTTCCCTTGACGTGTTTGCTGTGCGGACAATTTTATCCTCGGCGGTCCGGCTGGAACGATTCCTTTAAAAGAGGTGTTTTTTCCAACGAAACGATCCAGGCGTCGCCATCGGCCTCACTCTTCGGCAGGCTGATGGCGCCCTATATCTGCCCTGTCTGTTCGCAACAGTTTACCCCTATCGAATCACCCTGTTGTACCTGCTGTGGCATTATGTTCAAGAGTCGGGAAGGGACGGACCATGTTTGTGGGGAATGTCTCAGCTCAAGGCGGTCTTTTGGTATGGCAAGAGCCGTGGGTGTTTACGATCAGGCGTTGTTGGCGGTGATTCACGGATTCAAATATGGCGAAAAAGTGGGTATGGCCGCACCCCTGTCCATTTTGTTGTTGAACGCGTATCATCACTTCTGGCATGACAGACCCATGGATGTGGTTGTCCCGGTACCGTTATTTTGGCGCCGGTTTCGAAAAAGAGGATTCAATCAGGTTTATCTGGCAGTCAAACACTGGGAGCGTCACGAATGGCAAGGTGCCCTGTCAACACCCCTCATGGTCGAAAGAGAAGCTTTGCGGCGGAGACGGTCCACACTACCCCAGACAGGTCTGGGACGCGGGGACCGTATGCGAAACGTGAAAGGCGCATTCGAAATAGGCGTGTCCAACAACATTCTAAACAAAAAGATTCTGCTCGTGGATGATGTATATACCACCGGCGCCACGGTCAATGAATGTGCAAAGATTCTTTTAAAGGAAGGGGCTGAGACGGTGGATATCCTGACATTGGCTCGGGCCGTGTGAAGAACCAATGGAGACATTGAAACTTCCCAATCTCTCGGCAATTGAGAGTGTTCGGCATCATATCTTTTCCAGGCATGGCGGTTGTAGCCAGGGTGACTATGCGAGCCTGAACTTCAGTCTGGGTGTTGGTGACGATATTGATGCAGTCCAACAGAACCGGCGTATCCTCTTGGGGCACATGAAGGCGGCACGCCTGGCTTTCTCGAATCAGGTTCATGGCACCCAGGTATTGACGGTAGATCAACGAAGCTTTTCCGCTGGGAAACCGGAAATATTGCATGCCGGCACCGGCGATGCCATGATAACGAATATTCCGGGTGTGGCCCTGGTGGTTCTGGTCGCTGATTGTCAGGCCGTCCTGATGGTGGATCCGGTTAAGCGAGTTGTTGCCAACGTGCATGTGGGGTGGCGGGGGAACGTCAACCATATCCTTTGCCGGACCATCACGGAGATGAACAGCCGGTTTGATTGCAATCCTGTGGACCTGAGGGCCGGTATCAGTCCTTCCCTGGGCCCGTGCTGCGCAGAATTTGTTAATTTCACGAGTGAAATGCCCAAAATGTACTGGCACCATAAAGACCGGCAGAATAGGTTTGATTTATGGGCTCTCAGCAGGGAGCAATTATTAGAGGAAGGCGTATTGTCGGAAAACATCCATGTAAGCGGCATCTGTACCCGATGCAGAACAGACAATTATTTTTCTTACCGGGCAAGTAAGATTACCGGCCGATTTGCAGCCGCTATCCAAATAAAGGGTTCAAACATACCAGAAAGATGAAGAACGAAGGATTTCTTGAACCGTTTTTGCCAAAAGATCAGGAGAAGCCTATAGGAGGGCCTTGAGGATGACCTGCACGGAAACACGGTTGTCGGCGTCACGGATTTTGTCGAACCGGGAAATTTGCCCGGGATACTTTCGGATGCGCATCGTCTGTGATCAGGTGTATCAGGATGCCGTGCCCGGTCAGTTTGTTATGGTCCGTCTGCTCGGACGGGCCTCTCCCTTGCTCCGAAGGCCTTTTTCGATCCATGATTTGATAATGGAAGGGGAATATGTAACCGGCTTTGATATCTTATATAAAATTATAGGAGCAGGGACGGAGGCGCTTTCCATGAGCCGAGCCGGTGATATCGTGGATGTTCTCGGACCTCTTGGGCGGGGATTTTCCACCCGGGGGGATTTCGGCCGTGTTCACATGGTGGCCGGTGGTATTGGTGTCGCTCCGTTTGTTTTTTTGATCAACCACTTGATGCGGCAGGGTCTTTCCAGTTCACAGATCACACTTTTTGTCGGCGGCAGGTCCTGCGGAGATCTGTTATGTCTTGAGATATTCGAACGCCTGGGCATACAGTTGAAGCTGACCACCGATGATGGCAGTGCCGGCAGTCAATGCGTGGTTACACAGCCGCTGGGAGAAGCCCTGAGGCAGCAGAAACCGAAAATGTTGTTTGCATGTGGTCCCATGCCCATGTTGCGGGAAGTGATGGCGATATCCAAAAAAGATGGCATCCCATGCCAGGTTTCCATCGAAACCATGATGGCCTGTGGCATGGGTGCCTGTCTGGGTTGTGCCGTGGAGAAACGCGATTCCAAAGAAAAATATCTACATGCCTGTATGGACGGGCCGGTGTTTGAGGCGGAGAAGATCAAAATTTAGGGTTCGAGGGGAAAGATACCGTGTTAAGTTTTAGGATTTAAGTGTTAGGTAGGCTATGAGCTATCAGCTATCAGCAACAATCAATGATGCATATAGTATTGTATCCAAGATGTTCCTTGCAAAATAATTTAGCATGTCGAAGAGAAAGGTCAAGTTGTCATTCCTGCGGAGGCAGGAATCCAGGTATCGATTTTCTGGACTCCCGTCTCCACGGGAGTGAGATATTAATGTAACTTATTTACGGGACATAACACTATCGCAAATGATAGCCGAAGGCTAAATGACCAAACAGAACCGTTCATGCCATCAAAAATGAGGTCCTCTGTGCTGCGCAGCGGCACCAAATAAATTTGCTCCGCAAATTTATTTTAGGTTTGACTTGCCATGGTGCCTATGGTAGGTCGTTTAAGTCCGAATTTTGTAAACAGACAAGGCTTCTGACCATCAAGGAAAGTGTTCTTTTTTCATGAAAAAGGAGACATACCGGTCTATACGGGAACTGGCCTACTACAGTAGCTTGGGGTTCTCTGTGGCGCTTTCCATTTTCATCGGTCTTGGTATTGGTGTCTGGCTCGATGGAAAGTTTGATACATCGCCTTGGTTGACACTTATTTTTCTGGGTTTTGGTATTGCTGCTGCATATCGCAATATTGGTCTTGCCGTTAAAAAGAGTCGAAATTTGTAAACGCTTTTACGGTTTTTATACATGAGAATTCAGGAGAGAATACTCAAATTTGTGACGCGAACGAACTGGGTGCTGCTGGTAGTAGCGAGTGCACTCGGCCTGGCGTTTCTGCCCATTGATTTTGCCAAGGCATCCTTTACGGCGGCCTGATCGTGACCATCAATTTTCACCTGTTGTCCCGGACGCTGAAAAAGGCGTTGGCGCCACCCCATCTCTCATCCCACAATGTCGTTCTGGCGAAATATTATTTCCGATTCTTTGTGAGCGGTATCATTCTGTTGTTTCTCATCCAAGGGCACTATGTAGCACCGCTTGGTCTTTTTGTCGGGCTTTCCGTCGTGGTTGCGAGCATTTTCATGGCCACGATTCTTGAAGTAAGCAAACTTTTAATGAAGGAGGCAGTCTAAGGATGGAGCATCCCTATCTCTTTTTTGTCAAGCTGTTTGAGCTTATCGGCCTGGGTCACTTCGCACATACCTATCCACATGTTATCTATTCATGGGTCGTCATGGCCATACTGATCGGTTTTGGTTTTCTTGCTGCAAAGGTCGTGACCCTGATCCCATCCAAAGGCCAAAACTTTTTTGAAATTCTCATTTCAGGCCTTGAGGAATTTGCCGTTACCATTACAGGAGAAGAAGGGCGCTGGCTCCTGCCCATCATCGCGACGATTTTCTTCTATATCGCCGCATGCAACCTGATCGGCCTGGTACCTGGTTTTTTCCCCCCCACAGCCAGTTTGAATACGACCCTGTCCTGTGCTTTGACGGTGGTTGTCTTTACCCATGTTATCGGCATCAAATATCACGGTGCCGGTTACGTCAAACATTTTCTGGGACCTGTCTGGTGGATGATTCCTATTATTTTACCCATTGAGCTCATCGGTCACCTGGCCAGAGTGCTGTCTCTATCTTTCCGACTTTTCGGCAACATGATGGGTCATGAACTGGTGCTGGGAATACTCTTTGTTCTTGCCGGTGCCTTTTTTGCGCCCCTGCCGATCATGGCCCTCGGCATTTTCGTGGCGTTGGTGCAGGCGTTTGTGTTTTTCCTGCTTTCGGTGATGTACTTTACGTCCGCCATGGAGCACGCGCATTAATCTGAAACAAACGGATCAGCTATTCGACTTTAAAAGCGACAAAGTCGCGTATGATAAAATCGCGCAGCGATTTTATGGATAATGGAAGAAGCGAATCATTAATTCTTAACAAGGAGGTAGAGCAAGTATGGAAGCAACTGCATTAAGTTTTTTTATCGCCTGTGTAACGGCAGCCGGATTCGGAATCGCCATTGCAGCCTTTGGCTGTGGTATTGGACAGGGCATTGGATTGAAAGCTGCCGTGGAAGGTATTGCCAGAAATCCCGAATCTTCCGGTAAGGTTACGGTTACGCTGCTGATCGGTCTGGCCATGATCGAATCGCTCTGTATTTACGCGCTGGTCGTTGCCTTGATCCTTATTTATGCGCATCCCCAAGCGGGTGCCATAGCAGGTCTGCTGGGTCACTAAATAGGTACCGATAAAAAAGGCCGCGCTATAAACGCGCGGCCTTTTTTTTAGGCTATAGGCTGTTAGACTATAGGCCGCTAACAACCTAACAGCCTAATAGTCTACAGCCTTATGTTTTCCCCTCAGACCCTGCATACTTGTTTATTGAGTTCCTTGAGTTCGTTGTGTTTATTGAGTTGTCCCCGGAAAAGAGTATTCAGCTCTCAACACATCCCCTGTTCCATCAACCCAATGAACACAAGAAACGCAACAAACTCAAAGAACACTATTCCCCCTCGAACCCTTCTTTTAGCTTCTCCCTTAAATATTGCCCTGTATAGGAGCCCTTGACCATTGTCAGTTCTTCGGGAGTTCCACAACCTACGATTTCGCCGCCGTCATCTCCGCCTTCCGGTCCAAGATCGATGATGTAGTCTGCCGTTTTGATGACGTCCAGATTGTGTTCGATCACGACGACCGTGTTCCCGGTATCCACAAACCGGTCCAGCACCTTCAGCAGATTGCGAATATCTTCGCTATGCAGACCGGTGGTGGGTTCGTCAAGGATATACAGGGTGCGACCGGTCCCTTTTTTGCTCAGTTCCTTTGCCAGTTTTACCCGTTGTGCTTCTCCTCCGGACAGTGTTGTGGCAGGCTGGCCGAGCCGGATGTAGCCAAGACCCACGTCAGCAAGGGTTTGAAGCTTTGTGCGAATGTTAACGATTTTGTCAAAAAAGCCAAGAGACTGGGTAACCGTCATATTGAGTACATCGACAATGTTTTGCCCCTTGTAACGAACTTCAAGGGTTTCACGATTGTAGCGCATCCCCCGGCAGGCGTCGCACATCACATGCAGGTCAGGCAGGAAGTGCATTTCAATTTTAATGATGCCGTCCCCGCTGCAGGCTTCGCACCTTCCTCCTTTGACATTGAAGCTGAATCGTCCTGGTTTGTAACCTCTCATCCGGGATTCCGGTGTCTTGGAAAAAAGTTCCCGAATGAAAGTGAATAAACCCGTGTAGGTTGCCGGATTCGACCGTGGCGTCCTGCCGATGGCCGACTGGTCTATATGGATCACCTTGTCGATATGCTCCAGGCCTGTGAGTTGTCTGAATCTGCCGGCCCTGATTTGTTTATGGTAAAGCCTTTGGGAGAGTGCGCGAAAGAGCGTTTCCAGGACTAGAGAGGACTTCCCGGATCCGGAGACGCCGGTGACACAGATCAATCGTCCCAGCGGGAACATTACATCAATACTTTTAAGATTGTTCTGGGTAGCGCCTATAATGCCAAGGAAAGTCCCATGACCTGTCCGTCTGTGCATGGGTACGCTAATTGTTTTTTTGCCGGACATATAGCGACCGGTCAAAGAAGTCTCCGACAACATGAGATCTTCGGGCGTTCCGGTAAATACGACGTTTCCACCCTGGACACCTGCACCGGGCCCCATGTCAACCACGTGGTCGGCTCGACGTATGGTCTCCTCGTCATGTTCTACAACTACGACAGTGTTGCCGAGATCGCGCATTTTTGACAGTGCAGACAGCAGTTGCTGATTGTCTCTCTGGTGGAGGCCGATACTTGGTTCGTCCAGCACATACAAAACACCGGTTAATTTTGACCCGATCTGCGTGGCGAGTCGAATTCGCTGACTTTCACCACCCGAGAGGGTGTTGGCAGTCCTGTCGAGTGTGAGATAGGGGAGACCCACGTTGGCGAGAAACCCGAGTCTTTCTTTTATCTCCCTGAGGATGCGGTCTGAAATGATCGCTTTTTTACCGGTGAGTATCAATGTCTGGAAAAAAAGCAGGGCGTTTTCAACCGAAAGAGAAGTGATGTCGAAAATGGTTTTATCACCGATTTTAACGGAGCGTCCGGCGCGGTTCAATTTAGCGCCTTTGCATTCGGAGCACGGGCGGAAGTTCATGTATAGTTTGATGTCTTCTCGTGACCAGCTGGAGTCGGTCTCTCTATAACGTCGTTCGAGATTCGGTATGATCCCTTCATAGGCATTGTGATAAGAGAATCTGCGGTTATTTCTCTCAAAATAGAAGGAATTCAAATTAGAGGATTAAATATAAACTCTTTTAATGATTGGCTTCGCAAAAAAGAATCTTTCAGCCTTTCCACAATATTTTTCCCGATGCCGAGAGTCGAAAAAATTCTTCTGGATGAATCGTCAAAAGAATCTCTTTCTTTTAAAGAGCAAGTTGAAAAAATTACTAAAAAATCTATAGCGGATTTTTTTGATTTCTAAATTTTCACAAAATTTGTGGAAAAATTTGTGTAAAACCTGAAAAAATCCTGGTTAACTTCAATTAAAAATTATACTTACAA
>JAOZSO010000006.1:0-26326 GCA_029939655.1 Desulfobacterales bacterium | reverse complement strand
ATAGTCTCCTTCATATTTAATGCTGCATGTGTTCTTGCCATGTTGTTTACCCTTGTGGGAAAGCCGGAGAACTTCAGATCCTGCGTTGCTGAGGGTTCGAAGTAAATAACTACGATTTCACCCTCAGACGCCTTGACTCTGAAGCTCTCCGGCTTTTGCAACACTGGGGTTTCTTCAGCCAGTCAACTTTTTTCTGCCACCTCCTTTCCATCCGGATGCAAGCGTATGTGCTCACAGTCACCGGAGTTTCCTCACATATGTAAGTCCGTACAGCCTGCAACACCCGAATGCAGACCAACGCACTTTCTCAACGTGCGGTCTTTGAGGCCAGCAGCGATGCGTCTTTGACAAGCCAACCAATCTGCGTTTCATCTCCAACCCGGAAATCAGCGGTAGCCTTGGCATCTAAATCCGCTTTCAGTTGGACGCCGTTCGGCAACGCGACGATGCAGCGCCGCATGGGTCCGGAATAGATCAAGTTAACGATATGGGCCGGGTGCAGTGTGTCGCATTCGCTAGCACTCTCACCGATCAAGATCCTTTCAGGGCGGGTACAGAGAGTCACCGCCTCACCCACTTCAAATCGGCTTTCATCCTTAGCATGGAATACCAATCCGTTGGCTTCGATTGTCGAAGTGTTTCCTTCGTGCGCACAAACCTTGCCATCCAAAAAATTAGTGTCGCCGATGAAGTCGGCAATAAACCGGGTTCGAGGCCGTTCATAGATTTCTTCGGCGGTGCCGATCTGCTCGATCTTGCCTTCGTTCATGATGGCGATCCGATCGCACATATTGAGAGCTTCCTGTTGATCGTGGGTCACGTAGATAAATGTTGTACCCAAACGGCGTTGGATATTTTTTATTTCGATCTGCATATCGCGGCGAAGCTTAAGGTCAAGGGAACCCAGGGGTTCGTCAAACAAAACCACACTGGGCTCAAGGATCAGGGCCCGGGCGAGTGCGACCCGTTGTTGCTGGCCACCGCTGAGCTGTTTCGGATACCGCTTTCCAAGGCCTTCTAAATGAACTACCTCCAGGGCACCCGCCACTCTGGCTTTGATCTCTTTGGCCGGCAGTTTACGGATCTTCAAACCATAGGCCAGGTTGGTGAATACTGTCATGTGGGGAAACAGGGCCAGGTGTTGGAAAACCATCGTGGTGTTGCGGCGATAAGCCGGCCGACGTCCCATCAGTTCATTTTGGAGGTATACCTCTCCAACGTCAGGAATGATAAATCCCCCGATAATGCGCATGGTTGTGGTTTTACCAGAACCGCTGGGGCCAAGGATACCGAAGAATTCGCCCTTGTGAATGGACAGGGATACATCATGAAGCACCTGGTTGGGTCCAAAATAGTGCGAGATGCTGCGTAGCATACAATCGTATTGAGTCTCTTCTAGCGTCACATGCTTTCCTTTCGCAGAACAAAATGAAAAAAACGAGTTTAGCAGAGAGTGTACGCTTATTGACGACAACGTGTACGTGTATCGGAAACAGAGTTACAGGAACATTCAACAAAGTGTCAAGCAAAAAATGAACCTCGATGTTTACAAAAAAAAGAAGATAAAGGAATTTCTTTCCTTATTCCCATCCTTCCTGAAAACCGGTGAAATGAATTTTATTTTGCTTGACATTGAAGCAGGAAACCCTGTACGAGTGTTTCCTATACGAATACAAATTGTCAACGATAAGCATACGATTCTTTCTACTCGGTCTTGTTACATAACTTGCTACGTGGAGGTTATATGAAAACTGCAAGAACATTTGGAAGCCATGGTCGATTGCTCAAGATTGACCTTGCCCACCAGGTTATTCAAACAGAAAAAATAACAGCAAACGATTTGCGTCTATTTATGGGCGGGAGGGGGCTGGGTGCTGCGATCATGCTCAGAGAACTCCCGGCCGGAATCGACCCCCTTGGAGAAGAGAATCTTCTCATTTTTTCTACCGGCCCCCTGGTAGATTCTTCTGTACCGGGGAGCAATCGATACGTTCTGCACACAAAATCACCGCAAACCGGTCTCTACTCCTTTTCCGTGTCAGGAGGTCATTTTGGTGACATGCTGAAAAAGACGGGCAACGACGTGATTGTCATCAAGGGAAAAGCTTCCAGGCCGGTTTATATCTTTGTGGAAGATGACGGCCGGGTTGAATTCAAGGACGCATCACACCTGTGGGGCAAGGATACGGCGGATACCCAGGATATCATCTTGTCGGAGATTGGCACGGATGCCAGGGTTACCTGCATCGGTCCCGCCGGGGAAAATCTTGTGCCATACGCCTGTCTCATCAACGAGCGACGGGCCCTGGGACGTGGCGGCGCAGGCGCTGTCATGGGATCGAAAAACCTGAAAGCCGTGGCCGTGCGTGGCCGGACCAGTGTTTCCTTGGCCGATGCCAAGGTCATGAAAACTGCGATAAAAAACGGTTATCAAGAACTTAAACAGAACCCCATGACTGCAAAAATCCTGAAGACCTACGGCAGTTCGAATATGCTCCGGGGCTTGATGAACAACGGTGTGTTGCCCGGAAACAACTGGACAGAGGCCGCCCTTGACAAGGCCGAGTCGATTACTGCCGAACAGATGCGGGAACATTTCCATGTCAAGGATATGGCCTGTTCAGCCGGATGTCCGGTCAAGTGCACGAAAATGTTTGCGGTAAGCGAAGGGGAATATCAAGGTGCTCAAAGCGAGGGGCCTGATTACGAAACAGTTTACGCATTTGGGTCGTGTTGCGGCGTATACGATCTCGCCCCCATCATCAAGGCGGATGAAATGTGCGACCTGCTGGGTCTCGATACAATCAGTACCGGTGTGAGTATTGCTTTTGCGATGGAGTGTCTCGAAAAGGGCATTATCGACGCCGACGATACCCATGCGGGCGATCTGGCATTTGGAAATGCCAAGGCCATGCTCCGGCTCGTTGAAGATGTGGCTTACAACAGAGGTTTTGGCGCGGTGGTGGCAGAGGGAACCCGTAATATGGCAGCCCGTTTTGGAAGTGATTCACACAAATATGCCATGCACGCCAAGGGCATGGAACTGGGGGGTTACGATCCGAGGGGCATGAAAGGAATGGGGCTTGTTTATGCATGTGGTCCGAGGGGCGGGTGCCACCATGCCGGTGGATATACAGCCATTGCTGAAATGATGAACCCCCAAATAGACCGTTTTGCAGAAAAGGGTAAGGCCCCGCTTGTTGCCGGAACCCGAAACAGAAGAGCTTCTCTGTGTGATTCAGGACTCATTTGTGCCTTTGTGGCAATCGGGCTCAGCGATGAAACAGTGATTGGCATGTTAAACGGCGCCACCGGGTTAGACTACCAGCCAAGTGATCTGCACACTATCGGGGATAGAATCAGCCAAGTCGAAAGGGCCTTCAACTGCCGGGAAGGGCTGACGCGTGAAGACGATGTGCTTCCTGACCGGTTGTTGTCGGAAGGTGTTTCCAGCGGACCCAGTCAGGGCGGGAAGATCGAGGACTTTGAGGCAATGAAGGATGAGTTCTACACGCTGTGCGGTTGGGATCTCAAGACGGGCGCCCCCATGGACGAAAGATTAGAAGCGCTGGATATCACCTGGGTGAAAGAGATTCTCAACACGAAATAATTCTGCTTGTCATATGGGCACTATCAAAGTGCTGTTTCTCTATTCTCAATGGCGGAAAACAATCTGCGATGAAAGGAGGTAAATGTGACTACGTTCATCAAGAAAAAGCGGCAATGGTGGATCACGTGGTTGGTTGTATGGATCGTCATGTACCTGTTGGCAATTCTCATATATCCGGACAACCCTTCGATTTGGTTTGGGTGGCTGCCAAGCTCGGTGGTAACTACCTTCGGACTGATGGTTATTTCGTTGATTCTTGGATATCTATTTTCCAAACAGCGTTTCAGCCGGAAATAATTCTACTGCCAATGTGAAATCTGCGCCTGGCCTGAGAATGTTTATATCCAGACGCCGGAAAGGAGAGCAAATTGCTTCTGAAAGTCATCCCTATCTTAATCATCGTTGCATACATGCTGGTCTGTCTTGTGGTTGGTTATGCTGTTTTTCGTTCCAAAACCAAAATGAACTCGGGTGATTATTTTATCGGCAATCGAACCAGCGGCGCTTTCGTGGGTCCCATGTCCTATGTATCCACGGTATTCAGCGCCCTTGTCTTCATGGGTGCTGTGGGTATTTATTTTATCCTCGGAATCGGGTTTAATATCTTTCTTATCAGCGAGATGTTTCTACTGGCCGTGTTCATCCCCACCGTGGGGTATCTGTTCTGGAAACTGGCGCACCAGCATGAATACGTAACACCGGCGGACCTGATGACCCATCGCTACGGGAACAGCCGGACTGTCAGAATCATCGTGGGGCTGAATACCGTTGGTTTTATGATATTTTTCATGGCCACACAAATCGTCGGAATATCCTACATTATGGAAACCATTACCGGCGGGTTGATGAGCTATGGAGCATCCGTTGTTCTTATCTCGGTGGTTCTGTCCGTCTATATCGTTTTGGGCGGATTCCGTGCCATAGAATACACCGACACCCTCCAGGTGATCATTCTCATGACCTGTGTTGTTGGCACCTTTATATTTTTAAGCACCAGTATCGAGTGGTCGGACGTTTTCGCTCAGGCACAGCAGATCCGTCCGGCACTGTTCAAAACCCCTGGTCCGATACCCATTTACACTATGAAGCTGTATGTTTCTCAACTCTTTATCATCGGACTCGGATTTGCCTTGATGCCGCAGCTCTGGGTGCGGATATACGCCGTCAAGAGCGAAAAAGGTCTGCAGAACATCGTGACTTATTTTATCGGAACCACGATTATCCTGTTTGTCATTTCTTTTTTTCTGGCCGTGGCCGCCGCTCCTATCATCGCTGAACTGTTTGCCGGCGGGGAAAAGATTATCCCGGCCAAGATTGTCATGAAGCTCATGTTCGGCAACATGCCCTCCTGGCTGGCGGCTACCCTGCTCACAGGAGCCGTTGCGGCAACGATGTCAACCGTGGACTCGGCCGTACTGGCACTCAGTTCCATCCTCACGATGGACCTTTACCGTAAACCATTCAACCCGGAAATGGACCCGGCAAAAGAAGCTACCATTGGACGGATAATCAGTGTTGTGCTGATAGCCGTCATGGCGGTCCTGGCCTTTTATCCGCCGAAGCTGCTGTTTAATTCGCTCATCGACATGGCCTATCCCGGACTGGTAACCCTGGCGCCGGCAGCTATTTTAGGGATGTTTTGGAAAAAGGCCGGTCCGGCTGCGGCGATCGCCAGTATTGTGTCGGGGTCGATCCTGGCCGTGTATTTGATCTTTCATCGGAATCCCATGGGACTCTACTCCGGTTTCTGGACGCTGCTGCTCAGCCTGGGGGTTTTCGTTGTGGTCACGTTTCTCATGCCTGCAAAAGAAGAAGATTATTTCAGGGACGTTGAGCGCATATCCGTTTAATGTCCCATTTGGGGAATGGGAGAAAATCCCTCGCCTTTAGGCGAAGGTGGTTGACTAGTGAAATGAGCCGGTCGGCACATGTTCCGGTAATAAATATTCTGTATAAATACCACCCGTCGCCCTCTCGGGATGGCGACGGGAAAGAGAAGGTAATACCTTATGATGGTTGAAGAGTACGTTAGCAAAATCGCCCAGCGGATAAGAAAACGTCGGATGGACTTGGGTCTTTCTATCCGGGAAACAGCTAGGTTGACTGACACTTCACCCTCGACGATCCAGAAAATCGAGTCCAACGAGATGGTTCCATCCATTGCGGTGCTGATGAAGATTGCTCGTGGCCTTAATCAAAAAGTCACCTCGTTTTTTGATGACGAGTCCGAATCACAAAAAGTGGTTTTGATACGTCATGACGAGCGAAAGACGACGACAATACCCGCTTCCAATCTCAAGGTCGAAGATCTGGGGTCCTCTCTGGCCGACGCCCGGCTGGAAGCTTCGATTCTGACCATTGAAAAGGGGGGCAACAGCGGAAAGGTTCCCCTAATCCACGAGGGAGAAGAAATCAAGTTCTGTATGAAAGGCAGAATTGCCTATACGGTCGATGATGAGGAATACGTTCTGGAAGTTGGAGACTGTGTCCACTTTAAGTCAGAGAATCCTCACTACTGGAAGAGCAGAACCACCGGCACCACCCGCGTCTTTTCCGTGGTGTTCAACGATCCCGACTCCCGACCGGGATGGGCCAAAAAGATGGGGTCAAAAAAGCGATAGCTGCTGCCGGATAAAACTCGACAGGATGATTGAGGAATCGGAACGAATTCACTGACACGCAAAACAAACCCGAAAAGGAGGAAAACCCATGAGAGAACATGCGCTTTTCAATATGAGTTCCGGACCTGTTCAGGGCAGCGCCCGGACACTCAGGGCACTGTCCCAGCAAATTCTTTACCATCACGATCCCGAGTTTGCGGAGATTTTTGATGCATGCACCGAAAAACTGCAACGGTTTTTCAAGACCTCCGGCGATGTCATTATCATGCAGGGCGAGGCTCTATTAGGGCTCGAAGCTGCGGCGTTCTGTACCATCGAACCTGGCGACAAATGTCTCAACTTGGTGTCTGGGATATACGGGCATCTGTATGCCTGGTACATCGAAGCCTTTGGCGGTCAGGTAATTGAAGTGAGGACCGATTACAACAAGGCTATCGATCCCGCCGAGGTGGAAAAGGCTTTCGCCGAAAATCCCGACATCAAGATCATGGCGGTTGTCCACAGCGAAACCCCCTCGGGAACCGTCAATCCCATCAAGGATATCTGTCCCATTGCCAAAAGACACGGCGCAATAACCATCGTTGACGCCGTTTCTTCCATCGGTGGGGCAGAGGTGAATGTCGACGACTGGGGTATCGACATCTGCTGTATCGGGCCGCAGAAGTGCCTGGCCTCGTCCCCGGGGCTCGCACCGGTGGCTGTGAGTGAAGATGCCTGGGAAAAAATGCGTAATAAATCCAAACCCGTGCGGTACTCCTACATGAGCATGCTCGATTTCAAAGAGCAATGGCTCTGCGAGAAAGAAAAGCGCAGTTTCCCATACACCATGTTTACCAATGAAGTTGTTGCCCTTGACGATACCTTGGATCAGGTGTTCGAGGAAGGTCTGGAAAACATGATCGCCCGACATAAGAGGGCGGCCGGCATGGCACGGGCCGGGGTCAAGGGAATGGGGCTTTCGCTCTGGGCGGACACGGAGGACATTTGTGGGCCGTGTGCCACTGCGGTCAAGGCACCGGACGGTGTCGATGAAGTCAAGTTGCGGCGGCACCTCTATGACAAATATCGGATCACCATTTCCGGTGGATTTCGCGAACTTAAAGGGAAGCTGTTCCGGCTGGGTCATATGGGACCGACGGCCAATCCGGCCTATGTCGCCATGCAATTGGCAATGGTCGAAAAGTCGCTCCACGATATCGGTTACCCGGTTAAACTGGGTAGCGGAGTAGGAGCAGCCCTGGAAGCGATCTAATCTAAACAGGAAGCAAGGGAGGCAAAAATGCTGAATTTTGCAAACGAGAAATGCGTAAACTGTCGACTCTGTGAGGAAGTTTGCTCTTTCAGACTTACCAATTCGGTCTATCCTGATGTTGCGGCCATTCGCATCGGTCGGGAAGAGGGCAGGTGGGGTACGCCCTACGCCATGGTCTGTAATTTATGTGATGGTTTGGAAGAACAGAAATGCATAACGGCATGTCCGGAAGAAGCCCTTAGTCTTGGTAACGGGATTATCGTTTGGGATGAAGAAAAGTGTACCTTATGTGAGCTATGTGTCGACGCCTGCCCACAAAAGGGTGTGGCTTACGACAGCCGGTCCGAACGTATTTATACCTGTGATCTTTGTGGCGGAGAACCGCTCTGTATTGAGTGGTGTCCTGAAGAAGCGATCACCCTTTAAGTCAAGATGAAAAGGAGCATGAAAATGAAATACAAAGGATATAAAGGACAGCTCTTGGTCGTTGATCTAAGCTCGGGAACCATCACAAGGCGCGGTCTCGACGAAGCGATTCTGGAAAAATACATCGGCGGGCGTGGTCTTGCAGCCAAAATTCTTTATGATGAAATCAAGGCCGGAACCGATTCCTATTCGCAGGATAATCGCCTCCTCTTTATCACCGGGCCGGCCGCCGGAACCCTTATCCCCACCAGTGGTCGTTATGGTGTGGGCACCAAGTCGCCTTTGACCGGAGGTCTTTCCGTGGGCTTTGCCGGCGGGCATTGGGCAAACAATCTGAAGTACGCCGGTCATGACGGCGTGCTTTTTCAGGGTAAGAGTTCCAGTCCGGTCTATCTGGTTATCGATGACGACAAGGTCGAACTCCATAGTGCCGGAGCCCTCTGGGGCAAGACCACCCAACAGACCGAAGATACGCTGAAAAAGGATCTGGGTTCGGGTTTCGAAATAGCCTCCATCGGATTTGGTGGTGAGAATCAGGTAGGCTACGCCACCATAAGCAACGAACAGCATGTTGTGGGCCGGGCCGGACAGGGTGCTGTCATGGGCTGGATGAACTTGAAGGCCGTCGCGGTTCGCGGGACCGGGAGCGTCGATATGGGCATCTCGGGCAGGCAAGGTCTCCAGGATGTTTTTTTCCTACACAAGACCATACGTGAGAACGAGGTTCGGGGACTCTTTCGCGATGTCGGTACAACCGGCATGCTCGATCCCATCAACGAAGCGGCGGGTCAACCCAGTTTTAATTTTCAAAAGACCTCCTTTCCAGATGTTGAAAAAATAAATGCCAACAACATGAAGCCCTGGTTTCAGCGCTTCGAATCGTGTTCCGGCTGTCCCGTCGCCTGCGGCTCGATTACCAAATTCAAGCTTGACGGTGCTGACTTTATCACTGAGCGGATCGAGCATCAGAGCGTAGGTGCCCTTGCGACAAACTGCGGCATCTCCGACCTCCCACGTGTCTTCGAAGCTCACGACCTTTGCGACAAGTACGGTATCGACACAATTTCCGCCGGGCTCTCCATCGCCTGGGCAATGGAGTGCTCCGAAAACGGTTTGCTATCTTCCGAAGAGGCTGACGGGCTGGAAATCAAGTTTGGCAATGCTTTGGTTCTCAAGCCTTTGATCGAAAAAATCGCCCGGAAAGAAGGTGTCGGCGCACTGCTGGCCAAGGGTGTTCGGGCGGCTTCCCAGGATCTGGGACGAGGATCGGAAAAGTATGCCATGCATGTTAAAGGGCTGGAGATGCCCGGGTACGATCCCCGCGCCTTTTTCGGCATGGCCCTCAACCTGGCCACAACCGCCCGCGGGGCTGACCATAACAAGGCTTTTACCATTGCGGCCGAGTTTCTGGGTGTTCTGGGCGACTATGACCGGTTTGCCTATGAAGGCAAGGCGGAGCTGGTCAAGAAAATGCAGGACTCGACCGTTATCATTGATTCCATCATCATGTGCATGTTCACGGTGGATCTGGGTATCAGTGTGGACCTGTATGCCAGAGCCGTAAACCTTGCAACAGGTATGAACATAAGCGCTGACGATGTCTATACCATCGGCGATCGGGTCAACACCCTGGAACGTCTGTTCAACCAGCGTGAAGGCATCGGTTCGGACCAGGACAAACTACCCGAACGGTTTGCCACGGAACCCGGTTCCGACCCGGAAAAGCACGTGGTGGACGTATCCAGGATGATACCGGAGTATTACAATCTTAGAGGATGGGATAAAAACGGCGTACCGACACCCGAGCATCTCGAAAAACTCGGGATCGATGCTTAACACCTAAATTATATCGAATAAAGAATGAAAGGATGATTTCCATGGCAAACCTAAACGTTAATTTTGCAGGCCTGGAGTTGAAAAATCCATTTATCGCGGCCTCATCCGAGCTCACCGATGAGTTCGACAAGATCCGGTGGGCAGAAGATTTCGGCGCCAGTGCCGTTTGTACCAAACTGGCTTTTCTCGAAGTGCCTTTTTACGCACGTCCATACCACGTGTTCGAAAAGGGCGGCGGGTTTTACTCCCCGTCCGGGCATCGTCTGGGTGTTGAAGAGGCACAGGAACTGATACGCAAAACCAAAGAACAGACCGAGCTGAAGGTGATGGCCAACATGATGGGTCCCGGAGAAAACCTCGATGGGTGGGTCAAGCTGGCTCAGATGCTCGAAGAAGCCGGCGCGGATATGGTAGAACTGAACATGTCCTGTCCCAATGTTGGTCTGATGGCAAAAAAAATGAACGTGGACGTTACCGACGAACTGGGTGCTCATCTGGGCAAGAATCCCATCCTGGCGCGTGAAGTCTGCCGGGCAATCTCGGACAACATTACCATACCGGTCATGGCTAAAATGACCCCGGAAGGGCCTTGTGACATCGTGGCCGAGGGTTGCCAGCAGGGCGGTGCAGCTGCGGTATCCGGGATCAATTGTCCCATGTCTCTGCCGGGATGTGATATTTACGACAACGGAAAACCTCTTTACCCCAGCACCCATAACCAGTCCTTTGCCGGCATTTGCGGTCCGTGGATTCGACCGCTGGCCTTCCGGCATGTCGCACAGATGCGTATGAAATGTCCCGATCTGCCCATTGCCGGCGGCGGCGGCATCTCAAACTGGCAGCAATCCATCCAGATGGTCATGTACGGTGCCACCGTCCTGACATACTGCACCCTGTTTTATACCGACGGCTTCAAAGCTTTACCCAAACTTGAAAAAGGCGTGCGGGAGTGGATGGACGAGATGGGGCATGAAACGCTCGATGATTTTCGCAACATCGCACTCAAACACATCGTCACCCCGCAAAAGGTCGATTATTTCGACGCCTACCCGGTCATTGACGAAGAGAAATGCAATGGGTGCAAGGTGTGCGTAGACCTGGGCCACTGTGAAGTGATGTCGTTTGATGAGGAAAGCAAAAAGGCCCATGTTCAACAAAAGGACAAGTGTTATATGTGCGGCGTCTGCTACTGGCTTTGCAAACGCAAGGCCATTACCATGGAAGCGGTTTAAGATCGATGTCAGTCGTCTATATTTCATCATATATTTAACCCAACCGACATACGATACCGGTTGAGAAAATGGAGGGGCTTCAATATGCCATACGATAGCTTTCAGGAGTATTTGGAGACGCTTGAAAAAAATGGCTGCGTCAAGTGGGTCGAGGAAGAAGTGGACAAGGATTGGGAAATCACGAGCGTGGCCCGTAATTATTTCAGAAAGACCAAGGAGAGCGAAAGATGTGCATTGGGCTTCCGAAACGTGAAAGGGTACGACATACCCGTGGTTCTCGGTGCCATCGGGGCGTCCCGGAAAGTATATGGACTTGCCATCGAAACAGACCCCGGATTTAATAGCATCAAGGAGACCTTGTCCGGAGCTCTGTCAAACCCGATCGATCCAGTAGTGGTCGATACCGGTCCGTGCAAGGATGTAATTCTGACCGGCGACCAGGTGGATTTACACCGTTTCCCCATCCCCACATGGACACCGGAAAAGGATCCAGCCCCGTTTCTGACAGCACCGTGCCTGTTTACGCGGCATGCCGAAACAGGTGTCGGAAACATCGGGACATACCGGATGGAAATCAAAGCTAAAAATGAAACAGGTGTGTTATGGGATCTTCCGAGTCAGCATGGTGCCGTTCATTATGCCTCATGGGAAAAGCGGAACGAACCCATGCCCATGGCTGTTGTAATCGGAGCGGATCCGACCATCATCATGTCATCGGTAACCAAAGTACCGTTAGGGGTAGATGAAATTTCCATTGCCGGAGGATTGCGGGGAAAACCCGTGGAGGTGGTCAAATGCGAAACGTGCGGCATCTATGTACCGGCAACCGCCGAAATTGTCCTTGAAGGTATTGTCTTACCTGGTGAGAGTGTGGTGGAAGGACCCTTTGGAGAATACACCGGATACATGGGTGGCCCTTACATGATGCCCAAGTTTTATGTCAAGTGCATCACCCATCGTAAAAAACCGATATACCATGCGCTGTTTAGTCAGATGCCGCCAAGCGAGAGCAGTCTGATGCGACAGCTCCCCGAGGAGGCCAATGTCTATCAACATCTGGCCGGTTATCTGAAAATACCCGGAATAAAGGATGTTCATCTGCCTGAGGCAGGGGGGAGCTACTCGATCTGCTGGATCAGTATGAAAACCGCTTTCCCCGGACATGCACAGCAAGTCTTGTCCGCAGCCTGGACCCACCACCCCACATTCGCCAAATGGATCGTTGTCACCGACGACGACGTGGACATTCGCGATCCCTTCATACGAGAATGGATTCTGGCTTTTAGGGTGGAGCCGGTTAAAGACATTACTTTTTTGCAGAACACAGCCCCAATCCTCCTGGACCCATCCTCGGACCCCTCCGAGGTGCCGCTCTGGGAACGGCGTTCGTCAAAAGTTTTGATCGATGCAACCCAGAACTGGGAATATCCCGAAATCGCGCTGCCGCCCCAGAAATATCTGGATCAAGCGGAAAACAAGTGGAAAAAATATGGACTTGATTAACCAAGGAGAATCCTATGAAGACTTTCGACATTAAAAAGGTGGCAGTTATCGGCACCGGTACCATGGGCCCGGGGATCGCCCAGGTGCTGGCCCAACACGAGATCGAGGTGCGGATATTCGATATCGATCCCGAACAGTTAAAAAAAGCCCGGGAAACCCTGGGTGCGAACCTGAATCTGATGGAGCAGGCCGGTATGCTGTCTGATACCGGGGCCGCAGACGCCAGGAACCGGATTCAGAATGCCACCAGCCTGACGGATGCCGTCCGGGATGCCGACCTGGTAATCGAGGTCATCCCCGAGGTGATGGATCTCAAGACCCGGCTTTTGAGTGAGCTGGATGAAATCTGCGGGCCGGACACCATTCTGGCCAGCAACACCTCGGGCCTCAGTATTACCAAGATGGCCCAAGCCACCCGGCGCCCGGAAAAAGTGGTGGGCATGCATTGGTGGAACCCACCCATCATTATCCCGGTCATCGAAATCGTCAAGGGTGAGTCCACCGGCGAGGACGTTCTGCAAACAATCGACAATCTGATCCGTAAAATAGGTAAAGTGCCGGTTCTGGTCAAAAAAGATGTCCCCGGTTTTTTGGGCAACCGGCTCCAGTATGCTCTCATGCGAGAAGCCATAGCGCTCCTTAACGAGGGGGTTGCCAGTGCGGAAGACATCGATACCATGATCAAAGCCGGGATCGGATTCAAATTTCCCGTTATGGGACCTCTGGAAACAATCGACATGGCAGGCCTGGACATTTACTACCGCGTGTCCCAGTACCTGAATAAAGACCTGGACAAGTCCGACGGCGCCGCACCCATTGTTGCCAAGATGGTGGAGCAGGGCGACCTGGGTCTCAAGAGCGGAAAAGGTTTTTACGATTATTCAAACCAGGATATCAAAGCATTGATGGGCGGACGGATTCAGAAGCTTCTCCTTCTGCTGAAGGATATGGAATATGTGAAATAGCAGCCCAAACGTAACTGTTTAAAAAAACAAGGAGGCAAGTATGAAATCGACCATCACACTGATCAAGGGAGCTCGATTGATCGTGGAACACTGCATGACGGTCAAGGCTGACGACAAGGTCCTGATTATCGCCGACGATGAACACATGCCGGAAGCGCAAAGCATTGCCGGTGTGGCATTTTCGTTGGGGGCTTACCCCGTGATCGCTAATGTCACCCATCACGTCAGCGCCGCCCTGGCTTCCATGGCCGTACCCATGGAACCGCCGGCGCACCTGGCCCAGGCCATGCTGAACTCCGACGAGATCATCATCACCACCAACCTGGAATGGGCCAACCGTTTTGCCCATGTCGATCCGGTCAAGGAGAGCGTCGAGCGTGGAGCAAAGATAGCCTCCGTTGAGGAGGGTCTGGGTACGTGGGATCTGGAGATCAGCGACATCGATCTGATCACCCAAAGGGCGGAGAAGATCATGGCCGCCATGGAAGGTGCCAAGTGGGTTCATGTGACCAATCCGGCGGGGACCGACGTCAACATCTGTATCGAAAACCGGCCGCCCCTGAAGGTAGTTCCGGTAAAGGAGCCCGGCGTCATGATGGGTCCCATTCCCCTGTGGGGGGAGGTTGCCTACGCTGCCGTCGAGGACAAGACCCACGGCAAGATCGTGGTCGACGGCATCATGCTGGGTGTTGGGATCAGTGGCACTCTCCCGGAACACATGACCTGGACCATCGAAAACGGTCGGGCGGTTGACATTTCCGGTGGCGAGGCGGCGCAAAAACTGAAAAAGGTCGTAGCCGATGCCGAGGAGAACGCCAATACCATCGCAGAATTTGCCATCGGAACCAGTCATAAGGAAGTATTCGGAAGCCCTTCTGAAAAAGGCATGATGGGTACGACCCACTTTGCCCTGGGCGACAACGCCCACTGCTACCCTGGAGGACAGAGTTGGTGCAGTGTCCATCTTGATGGCAGTGTTCGGGATGTGACCATCGAGGTGGATGGCAAGCCGATCATGAAAGACGGCCAACTCATCATATAAGAAAGCGAGGAAAGCAATGAGCATCAAAATCGTCAAGTTGTCCGAAACCGAAGCCATACCGTTACCCAATGACAGCTGGTCAAAAAAAGTGCTGACCGCTGAAACGGTCGGGGCCGGGAAGATGTGTATGGGCGTGTCTAAATTTTCTCCCGGCGTGGCAACGGATATGCTGGTTCACGAAGAAGAGGAACTGGCTTACGTGCTCAAGGGGAAGGGAATCCTGCGTCTTCAGGACGGTTCGGATGTGACATACGAAGCAGGAGACGGCATCTACATCCCGGCTGGTGTGGCACACAGCGTGGTCAACGAAGGTGACGAGGACGTTGAAATGGTCTTCGGGTTTTCCTGGCCGGACTATCCTCCCACACGTAAAGGATAACCGTCCGTCATTGCCGAAGGCGGCCGGCAGCTGCCTTCCATGCGGACACAACAGCATTATCAGGGAGAGCTCTATGAAAGCCTTTGATTATGAGCGTCCCTCGAGTTTCGAGGACGCCTGTCGGTTATTGAATGAGGCTGGCGGCAGAAAAAAAGCCCTGGCCGGAGGGACAGATCTACTCATCAAAACAAAGCAAAAGGTGATCGCTCCGGAAGGGATGATCAGCCTCAGGGACATTCCCGGATTATCAGACCTTTCGTTTAACCCCGAGAAGGGCCTATCTATCGGTGCCATGACCCTACTCTCCGATGTCGAAATTGCCGACGTTGTTAAAGAGCGCTACCCGGCTCTTGCCGCGGCAGTGGCAACGATTGGATCCACGCAGGTCCGAAACCGGGCGACCATCGGTGGCAACATATGCAATGCGGCACCATCGGCTGATTCATTGCCGATTCTTATCGCGTACGGAGCTTCAGTGGTTATCGGGGATGGGAAAAATGAACGTGAGGTCCTCCTGGAGGAATTTTTTACCGGTCCCGGTCAGACGGTGCTCCGGGTTGGGGAACTCGTCAAGCAGGTTCTCGTCCCGACGCCGCCCCAAAATGCCTTTGCTATTTACATCAAGGCTGCCAGATCCGCACTCGACATTGCCCTTGTAGGTGTTGCCCTTTTTGCCGTTTATGAACCTTCCGATGAGGTCATCAAGGACCTGAAAGTGGTTCTGGCGGCCGTGGCGCCAACGCCGGTCCGGTCCAGACAAATGGAACGCGTTGTCATCGGAAACAGGCTCGACCACACGATTATCGAAAAAGCCGTTGGGGAATCCTGTACTGACGCATGCTCCATCACCGATGTCAGGACAACCGAAGGCTATCGAGATACATTGGTTGAAACCTATTCCAGGCGGGCGTTGGAAGCGACTAGATCCTGGATTGAAAAGGGAGGTGTGCTGTGAAACGGGAACTCAACATAACCATTAACGGGCAGCCTTACAACCTCTTCGTGAGTACCCACCGCACCCTTCTCGAGGTGATTCGCGACGACCTCGGTCTGACAGGGACCAAAGTGGGCTGCGAGATGGGGGAGTGCGGCGCCTGTACGGTAATAATGGACGGCCGAACTGTAAATTCTTGCCTGGTGCTGGCCCACGAGGCAGAGGGCTGTGAGGTGCAAACCATCGAGGATTTGGTCAAAGATGGAAATCTGCATCCTATTCAAGAATCGTTTGTGGAACACGGAGCCATACAGTGCGGTTTCTGTACGTCCGGTATGATCATGTCAACAAAGGGTCTTCTAGAAAAAAATCCCAACCCCGGAAAAGATGAAATCCGAGCGGAAATGAGGGGTAACCTTTGCCGTTGTACGGGGTACGTCAAGATTGTTGAGGCCATTGAAGCCGTCAGGGATGGAGGTGAAAAATGAAAGGTGATATCATTGGAAAACGAATCCCGAGGATTGACTCGGTACCCAAGGCCACAGGCACGGCCCAGTACACTGTGGACCTGAAGCTGCCAGGAATGCTTCACGGTAAAATTCTGAGAAGCCCGCTTCCCCACGCCAGAATTAAATCTCTGGATGTGTCCAAGGCCGAAGCGCTTCCGGGTGTCTGCGCCGTGATCACGGCCGCAGATGTTCCCATGGGCAAGTTCAGCTTTTTTCAATGGCTGGCGGACAAAACCATTTTTGCTTCCGACAAGGTTCGATACGTGGGAGACGAGGTGGCTGCGGTAGCCGCCATCGATGCAGATACTGCCGAAAAGGCCGTCGAAAAGATCGAGGTCGAGTACGAACCCTTGCCGGCAATTTTCGACGCTGAAAGAGCCATGGCAGAGGATGCACCGCTGATCCACGACCGCGAAAGCAACGTCGGCTTCAAGGTTGAGCGGCTTTTTGGAGATCCGGACCAGGCTTTTGAATCGTGTGATTTTGTGGTCGAGGGTCGATATAAAACCGATCGCGTAGCACATTGTTGCCTCGAGGTGTCCAATTGTGTGGCGTCGTGGACGCCGGACGGACGACTGACCATCTGGACCAACGCTCAGGCGCCACACACCCAGAGACAGGAAGTGGCCCGTATTCTTGACATCCCCATACGAGACGTAAGGATCATCAATTCTCATATGGGCGGGGGCTTTGGTTCCAAGTTGGTCATGGATATGAAGCTGCCTATCGCCGCTGTGTTGTCAAAAAAAATCGGCCGGCCGGTCAAGATTCAGAACACACGGGCCGAAGAGTTCACTACGGCCAAAACCCGCTACGGCTACACCATGTATGTCAAAACCGGTGCCAAAAAGGATGGTACGCTACAGGCAAGGACCGTCCGGGTTATCGGGGATAACGGTGCATATCATGACAAGGGTCCGGCCACCCTCAACTTTTCATCCATGATGTTCTCAACCCTGTATAACATACCCAACATCAGCTACGAGGGGCTGATGGTCTACACCAACAAGCAGATGAGTACGGCGTTTCGGGGGTTCGGTAACCCGCAGCTGACCTTTGCCTGCGAGGTTCAGCTCGATGAACTGGCTGAAAAAATAGGCATGGACCCCCTTGAAATCAGACGCAAAAATGCAAATTACCCCGGCCAAAAACTTCAGTGTGGCGCGGTTGTTCCTACCTGTGGGCTCAAGGAGTGCATCGACATAGCGGGTAAAAATATTGGATGGAAAGAAAAACACAACCGCAAAAACAAGCTCAGAGGTGTTGGTGTGGCCAACATGGTCCACACGGCGGCCGGCGGCCGTTACTACGGCTACAATGCCACGGATTCCTTTTTAAAAATTTCCGATGACGGTACGGTTTCCATTGTCACCCCTGGTCTCGAAATGGGCCAGGGCATCCACACTGTGGTGGCGATGATCGTGGCGGAAGAGCTGGGGTTGGATATGAAATCCGTCAAGGTGATCTCCAATGATACCGATCTGACGCCTTACGATCTGGGTTCCTGGGGCAGCAGAGCCACTTTTGTGGTTGGTAACGCCGCGCTTGCCACTGCTCGCGAAGCCCGAACCGTCATTATCGAGACGGCTGCCAAAATGCTCGATGCAAAGCCGGAGTTTATCGATCTCGAAAACGGCATGGTGATCGTTAGGGGACCGGGGTTGCCGGAGAGATCCGCGACCATGGGAGAACTTGCCGGTTACGCCATCAATAAACTGAAAGCGCCCATTTCGGTAAAGGGCCAGTGGGCGGATGATATCCCTGAAGATTGGGATATCAAAACGGAATTTGTCAAGAATGTACGGAGTTTCGCTTTTGCTACGCAAGCATGCGAGGTTGAAATCGATGAGGGTACCGGAGAAGTCAAAATTCTCAAATTTGTAGCGGCGCACGAAACCGGAACCACTATGAACGAAATGCTTGCCGAAGGACAAATCGAAGGGTCGGTTATGCAAGGCGTCGGGTTTGCGTTTATGGAATCAATGACACTTGACAACGGCCGGGTGGTCAATGACGGCTTCCTGGATTACAAGATTCCTACGTTTGGCGAACAGCCGGAAATCGATGTACAGCTCATCGAGACCGGTGATCCCCACGGACCATATGGAGCCAAAGGAATCGGGGAAGGTGGGCTGGTGCCCACTGCCGCGGCATTTGCCAACGCTGTCTACGATGCTTCAGGAATTCGGGTGACGGAACTGCCCATCACCCGTGAATTCATTCTCAATGCGCTGAGGGAAAAGAAATCCTGAGTACCAATTCGGGTTCCCCAGGGTGCACCCTTGAACCGATTGATCTGCTGTAGCACGTGAGGTAGACTGACATGAACGTTCAACCACTCCTTAAGACCACCGGCATAACCAAATCTTTTCCCGGCGTCCTGGCGAATGATCATATCGACTTCGATCTTCTCCCCGGAGAGGTCCACACCATTCTGGGGGAAAACGGAGCCGGGAAAACAACGCTGATGAACATCCTTTACGGCCTGTACCAACCCGACGAGGGGCGTATCGAGGTTTGCGGGCAGGAGACCCGGATCCGTTCGCCAAATGATTCATTAAAGCTCGGTATCGGCATGGTGCACCAGCACTTTGCCTTGATTCCGAACTTGAGTGTTCTTGAAAATCTCATCCTGGGGTTCGAAGGCGGATTCGTATTGAACATCAAGAACGCCGAAAAAAAACTGAAACGAATTTCAGAGGAGTACGGGCAGGACATCGACCCTCATGAGCTGATCCAAAATCTCTCCGTTGGCGCTCGCCAGCGGACTGAAATCATAAAAACACTCTTCCGTGGTTCCGAAGCGCTGATTCTGGATGAACCCACATCGGTCCTGACGCCCATTGAAGCGGAAGAGCTTTTTCTCACCATAGCCAAACTGAAAAAAGCCGGAAAGGGAGTGGTGTTGATCACCCACAAGCTGAATGAAGCGCTGGCCGTATCCGATCGCATCAGCATTTTGAGTCTGGGCCGCAAGATCGCGGAGTTGAATGGTGACGAGCTTCGCACTATGGGCAAAAAAGGGGCTACCGAAAAAATCCTGAATATTATGTTCGGGGGCAGGCCCTTACCCGAGTGTTCCCTGGTCGAAAAAACAATTTCGGACCAGGTTGTTTTGCAGCTCGAGGATGTTGAAGTAATGAACAGCCGAGATGTGATTGGCCTGAAAAAGGTGTCCTTCGAGATTCGCGAGGGCGAGATCTTCGGGATCGCAGGCGTGGACGGCAACGGTCAAAAATCGTTGTGTGAGTCAATTGCCGGCCAAAGGGAGCTCGTATCCGGTCGCATACGATTCAAAGGTGAGAACATTTCACGAAAGAGTGTTTCCAATCGTCACGAGATGGGTATTTCCTACATTACGGATGACCGGATGAATGAGGGCTGCGTGCTGGATTTGAGTCTGTCCGAAAACGCCATTTTAAGAAGGTACTGCCAGACGCCTTACTCCCGGTTCAACATTATCAACAACAGTGTTGTCGACAGCTATGCCAGTGGACTGATCAGTGACTTTGGCGTCAAAGCCACCGGACCGGATGTCCGGGCAGGAACCCTCAGCGGCGGCAATATCCAAAAATTCATCCTGGCCCGTGGGCTTTCCACCAAACCGGGATTGATCGTTTGCAGCAAACCCACCTACGGACTGGACGCCAGGACCGTAAGCTATATTCAGGAGCTTCTCCTGGAAGAAAGCAAGCAAGGCACATCCGTTCTGCTCATCACTTCGGACATGGATGAATTGATAAACTGCTCGGACCGGATAGGGGTTTTATTCAACGGTCGGATCATGGGCGTCCTGGACAAGTGTGATGCCACGCCGGAAAAAATTGGCAAGCTGATGCTTGGCATTAAAGAATAGGGGAAAACGTGAAGAAAATCGAGTTCAACAAAATCGCTCCAGCTTTTTATTCTGTGCTATCCATCTTATTCTCCCTGATCACCGGTGCCGTCATACTGATTTTTATCGGCAAGAATCCGCTATTGTATTTCGGGCAGCTTTTTGTTCAGGGGATGTTCAGCCCCTTGGGCCTGGTGGAATCAATCATCAAAATGGCACCGTTGTTGATCATCTCGGCCGGTCTTCTGGCTTGTTTTTCAGCCGGGTTGTGGAATATCGGTGTAGAAGGGCAATTTTTGATCGGAGCGGTTCTGGCCGGGTGGAGTGCGCCCTTTCTGGCCAATGCGCTGCCGTATCCTGTTTATCTGATCACGGTTGCTGCTTTGGGAGCAATAGGCGGTATGTTCTGGATTCTTCTTCCTGCCGTGCTCAAAGCACGCTACGACATGAATGAAATCATCACGACGATGATGATGAACTGGGTGGCCATCAACCTGGTCACATGGCTGGTCAAGGGCCCCATCAACGATCCCACGACCGTCCCTGCCCAGACCGCTCTGATACCCATGAAGCACCGGCTCTCGATGATTCCGTTTACGTCAATACATATCGGTCTGATCGTGGGAATCGTCTGTCTTTTTATCATGCACTACGTGATTCGAAGGACCACTCTTGGGTATGAGTTTCGGGTGCTTTTATCCAACAAATGCGCAGCATTTCATGCCGGTATGAACGTCGCCCGGATCACGATCTGGGGTCTCTTGATCAGCGGTGGTTTTGCGGGGTTGGCTGGTGTCAGCGATGTCTTGGCTATTAAGGGGTTATTCCAGGGAGACTGGAACCCGGCATACGGCATGACCGCCATTCCCCTGGTCTTTCTGGCAAGATTTAACGGATGGGCCGTGGTCCCACTGGCATTTTTCTTTTCTTTTTTAGCTGTGGGAGGAGAGTTTGTGGCTCGGGATCAGGGGGTGCCGATCTTTTTTGTTCACATTCTGGAGGGGTTGACCCTCCTATTTTTTGCAGCCTCTGAATATCTGGAAAAAAGGAGGGCTCTCAAATGAGTTCTTTATTCGACATGGCATTGATCGGGGCCGTTTTGGCATCCACCCTCAGGGGGACTACGCCGATTCTTTTAGGGGCGCTGGGCGAAACCTATGTGGAGCGTTCGGGTCTGATGAATCTTGGCCTCGAAGGGATGATGGTTGCGGGTGCCTTTGCATCTTTTTTGGTCGGATTCAAGTTGGATAGCCTTGCTTTCGGTTTTGCAGCGGGCGCCGGCGCCGGATTGATTCTGGGTCTTCTTTTCGGTTTTATGACCATAACCCTCAGGGTGAACCAGATCGTTGTCGGGCTTGGTATAACCATTTTTGCGAGCGCCGGTTGCAGTTTTCTACACCGGGTTATCTTCGGGAATCAATTCCCCATTTTGTTCACAGCTGGACAAACCAATGAAATACCTTTTCTGTCCAAAATTCCCTTGATCGGCCAACCCCTGTTCAACCAGCACTGGCTGCTGTACATCACCTTTTTGAGCGTACCGATACTCTATTTTGTCATGTATAAGACCCGTCTGGGGCTGAGAATTCAAGCCGTGGGGGAAACACCCTGGGCGGTGGATGCATCGGGTGTAAACGTTTTTAAAACACGTTACATAGCGATTATGCTCGGCGGCGTGATGGGGGGACTGGCCGGCGCATTCATGTCTCTCGGCGACCTGGCATTTTTTGTTCCCAACATGATTATGGGCCGGGGATATATCGCCATCGTTGTGGTTATGCTTGGGAAATGGAACCCGCTCAAGGTTTTTTTGGGGGCGCTTTTGTTTGGATTTTCCATGTCCCTGACCAGTGCACTGCAGGTGGCCGGGGTAAATATCAGCCCTGATTTTATCCTCATGATGCCATATCTCGTCGTAATCGCTACCCTGCTGATTTTTGCGCGGTCGACAAACCTGCCGGCAGCGCTGTGTGTTCCGTATGAGCGGGGGCAAAAATAGAAACGCTCACCTTAGGAGAAAATACAATTGTATTACCAAGATTGTAATCCTGTCATTGAAAGGGGGTGATTTTCAGCTAACGCGAAACTGAAAAGAAATCTGAATTGAAATATTATCTAATGTTACTTGAACCCATAAAAAGAGGAGCGACAACATGAGAAGAATCCTAACGACAGCGATGGCCCTGGCGATTATGATCTGTTTTTCAACCAGCCTCGTTCTGGCAGCCGATCTACCGAAACTGGTGGGCCTCACCATCCCGGAGGCAGGCACGGACAAAGGGTGGAATGAACAAGGAAAGGTGGGTCTTGAAGCGACTGCCGCCAAGTACGGTTTTAAAATTGAGTTGGGCGAAGCCCTGGGCTATGGCGACATCAAACCCACCCTTCGCGACATGGTCAAAAAAGGGAGTGATCTGATCATCTGTCATGCTTCCGGTTATCAAACCGTTGCACCTGAAATTGCCCGGGAAACCGGCGTGCGGGTTGTTACCACGGAAAATCACAAAGACGTGACCCCGGGACTCATCAGCGATATTGACACCCAACCCCAGGGCGGTTGTTATATGGCCGGCTGGTTGGCCGGTAAGATGACCCGTTCGAATATTGTCGGCATCGTCACTTCTGGTGAGCCACCCACATGGAACCGGATGTCGGCAGGCTTTGCTCAGGGGCTCAAAGCAGCCAACCCCGGCGCTAAACTTCTGTACAGTGTTATTGGGGAAGCCGCCTATGCAGATGCAGCCGGTGCCAAACGAAATACAGAAGACCAGATTGCCGTGGGCGCAGATGTTATTTTCGGCATGGGCGACGGCGCTTCTTTCGGCATGCTTCAGGCCTGTTCGAGCAAGAAAGCCCGAGACGGCGGAAAGGCTTGGTTTATCGACGTCATCGGCGACAAGCGTTCCATCGACAGGGCCGACATTCTTTTGAGCTCGGTGTTGTGGGACATGTCGGTAGTTTATGACGAGATTATCCAGAGTTGGAAGGACGGTTCTTTCGGCAAACAGCACTGGGTTGCCATGGATAACGGGGCCATCCGTCTTTTGGAACCGAACAAGGCTGTTCCGAGTGGATTACGCAAAGAAATCAAGGAACTCGAAGCAAAACTGAAATCGGACGCCATCGCTGTGGTGGACATTCCGGTAGCCGCAGATCTTCATAAATACCTGAAAGAGCAATTCCCGAAATAATCAGTGAACGGCAAACTCCGGGGGGCGATTCCTTCGCCCCATCCGGAACCCCCTATTTTTTCGCGATTCCCCGTTTTTCGGGATCCGGCCAATGGATCAGGGTGCCATTTCAATATGAATGCCGCAGAATTCAAGCGTAAACATAGGCATGATACGGTATTTTATTTTGGATGAAAAAAAATGATCCAGATCGATATAGGTGGTTTCAACATCACCCATACGGCTCATCAACTCACCGTTGGGATAAAAAACCAGGTTTTTCTTTTCTTCTACCCGGAACCGGCCATCATAGGTGGTTTCAACATCCGACAGGATTGTGCCCGTTAATTGCACGTAATTCCCGGAAGGGTCGGCTTCTTTGTAGCAAAAAGAAGAAACGAGTCGCCCCGTGCGAAACAGGGCCTCAAGTTCAAGGGAGCGGCCGCTCCCGTTTCCGTAGCCTCGATTGACCAATACGGTCAAGGGTCCGTCCAGACGATCGTTTCTAAAAGAGACCCGGGCCACCACCCCCACCTTCTCCCCGGTACGGATCCACTCACCCGTGCGCTTCCCGTTGTCGAAACGAATGTCGAGACGCGGCTTGCCGTTTTCATACCAGGCCCGACAGGTACCGTCCAGACGATCATCGGTAAAGCCGGCGGTCAATTTTCGGTTCCCGTTTTCATACCACAACCGGTGTCGGCCGTTCTTTTTACCGTGAGAAAAAATGGTTTCCTGGGCAAGTATGCCGTTGGCGTACCACCGGCGGTATAGACCGTCCTGCACCTCTTTGTCGTTGAGCGATTTCATACCAAAACGCTCCATAACCCGTCCATTCTCATGATAACGGATGGTGTCGCCTCCACCCATACAGGAAACGGCAAAAAAACTCACCATCAGGAGAAACAGTAATTGTTGCCGGAAATTAAAGGTCATGGTCACCTCAATTTGCCGAAAGGGAGGTGGGTTTTACTTGTCTTCTAATCTCAGATTTGATAGCTTCACGATACACGGAACGTCTCCTCATGGTACTATTTTATTCAGTATCGAAAACCTGATCTTCTGGGCCAGGTCAGAGATAATTGGCTCTGTTGATGTCAATAATGGTTAAAATTCGAAGCACGAAATTCGAAATGCTAAACAATATCCAATGACCCAAATTCAAATGTTCAAAACAAAGACCAGCATACAGAAGCACATAGGTTATGTTTGGGTCATTTGAGCATTTGATATTTGAATTTGTTTCGAATTTCGATATTCGGATTTAGGATTTATTACAGCCGAATATGTAAAACGATAACCCCTTACAGGGTATGAACAGTGCCGGGCCCTCTGGACCCGGGTATCTATTTAATCAAGATATAGATATTTATTCAATTTTAAGCAACTGATATTTTATACTTATCCTTATATTATCCAAACCAATTGGAGGGAATGAAATGATTATCTGCATCAAGGGTGCCGGCGAGTTAGCCAGCGCAGTTGCCTGGCGGCTATATATGGCGAACATGCGAAAGATAATTATGATGGAATGTCCCAGACCATTGGCGGTGAGACGTAATGTCTCATTCTGCGAGGCCGTGTACGATGGTACGAATGAAGTGGAAAGTGTCAAGGCCGATCTCTGTAATGATGTTGATGGGATCAAAAGGTGTTGGCAAAACGACACTATTGCCGTTGCCGTAGATCCCACATGGCAAATGCTGACGCAACTCCCGGCCAAGGTCATGGTAGATGCTGTATTGGCCAAGAAAAACATTGGAACGACCATGGATGATGCCCAGTTGGTTATCGGTTTGGGACCGGGATTCATTGCGGGACATGACGTCGGTATGGTTGTTGAAACAAACAGAGGGCATAATTTAGGAAGAATTCTTACTGTGGGCTCCGCAGAGTCCAATACCGGTATCCCGGGAAATATCGGCGGTTATACAAAGGAGCGGGTCTTGAGATCGCCGGCAGAGGGCCGATTTAGATCTAACAAGGAAATAGGTGACCTTGTCGAAACGGGCGAGATCATTGGCGAGGTCGATAATATAGGGGTTGCGGCGCAAATCAATGGAATTCTTCGCGGTCTTATCAGGCCAAACAGCGATGTTCGGAAAGGATTGAAAATAGGTGATATCGACCCAAGGGGAGAGAAGGACTACTGTTATACGATTTCCGATAAAGCGCGCGCCATCAGCGGTTCTGTTCTGGAAGCCATTTTGAGAGTATTCCCATCAAACCAAGACGTTTAAATCATGGCATTCAAGCACCGGTGATTCAAGAGATGTACTGCCAAGAACCACACGTGAAATCTCAGTGGTTTTTCTTTTGACCAGGTATTGAATGATGGAACGCCCGGCTTGCGCTTTCCGGGGTATGTCAGCCTGGTTGAGATACGCAATTTTTTTGGCACCCATGGGAGTTCCTTGAAATATTCCCTGCTGGTGGAGCAGTAGATCACATATGGCTTTTTCCATGATCTTCTTACCTTCGGCCAACCCGGTAATTTTCGAAACGAGCTCGGGTCTGAATACGATATGTTCATCAAGAGGCTTTCCCAGTGCACTGAGACCGACGATACCGACGACCCAGTTGGTACAATCCGGTACGACAGGTTCGTGAGGTGCCGGCGCCTTCAGCGGTCGTCCGGCCGCACCATCAGCTTCCACAATTATCCAACGAAAAAGGTTTGATTTTAGGAATAGATCAATTGTTTCAGGGGGAAACCCGATGAGTTTTCCGTGCTCCGAGACGTAGCGTGCGGCTGCCGATATATGGGGCGTATGCGTAAGTAGCTTTCGGGCTCTATTCAAGATATCAGATGGAGAATCGGATACGATAAGGCATTTGGATTGGCCTGCCGGAGGAAAAATTTTGGTTGTCGTTGTTGTCAGCACCGTATCGCCTGATGCTGAAAACTCATGGGCCAGCCTGAACATCAAGCTTGTTTTACCACCCGCCCCAACAAGGCTGATCACACCATTTTTCCCCAGCGCCAGCCCACGGTATAAAGAGGTCATTTTT
>JAOZSO010000130.1:0-8329 GCA_029939655.1 Desulfobacterales bacterium | reverse complement strand
TCGATACCGAGGGTAAATTTACAGGCATCGGTATCCATGTCACCATGCGGGATAGTTTTGTCACGGTTGTTTCACCGATTGAGGGTACTCCGGCATACGAAGCCGGCGTCAAGGCAATGGACAAGATCGTGAAAGTCGACGGTGTGGTAACCTCCGAATTGAGAGATGCGGTTAAACGCATGAGAGGACCCAAGGGAACTACGGTTATTATTACGGTCGTCAGAGAGGCCGTGAAAAAACCGATTGAATTTACATTGGTCCGGGATGTTATTCCCATCGAAAGCGTTAAATCCGTCAGCATAGAACCTGGTTACGGGTACGTCCGGATTACAAATTTCAGGGATCAGACCACCGATGACGTTGCGGAGGCTCTGGAAAATTTCGAAAGCGGCGCCACTCCCTTAAAAGGGCTTGTCCTCGATTTAAGGGACAACCCGGGCGGCATACTTTCCCAGGCCATCTCCGTATCAGACCTTTTCATCGAAGAAGGAACCATTCTAACGATCAAAGGACGACTCGATAAGCACAACAATGTTTTTAAAGCACATCCCAGCGACACCCCGAGAAGCTACCCTATCATCATCCTTATCAACGGCGGCAGTGCCAGTGCTTCAGAAATTGTGGCCGGCGCATTAAAAGATCATCAGCGGGCGTTGTTGCTGGGAACACAGACATTTGGCAAGGGCTCCGTCCAAACGGTTGAATCGTTGAGAGATGGTTTTGGCATTAAATTTACCATCGCAAGATATTATACACCCAGTGGTCAATCGATTCAGGCCACCGGTATCGTACCGGATATCGTTGTTCATAAAAAAAGTATCGATAGTAACGATGCCCCCAACCCCGTGGATGGGCTGTTGCATGAAAAAGACCTTAAAAATCATTTAGATGCCAAGCCGTTAAAAGACACAACAAAGCAGATTGACGGGCCGGAGAAAAATCTACCGCAACCAAACGCTATGTTGCTGGAAAATATTCAGAATGACAACCAGGTAATGCGCGCACTGGAGATCCTGATCAGCTATGACATTTTCAAAGATTTAAGTAATGGCAAGTAAGCGCCCCAAAAAAAAAACCGTAGTAAAAAAAAGAAAAACATCCAAAAAAAAGAATCAGTTTCGGCAGTTTATAAAGATCCCGATCAGTCTATGCATATTGATCGTTCTTGTCATCCTGGCCGGCACCCTGACGCATCACTTCCTCTCAAAGAGGCGTCCCGTCAAGACGATTGAAGGCAATTTTGAAAAAAGCCGGAATCACCTGCCGGACTTTCGGTTCGAGATATATCCCGAAAAGGATATCCCCCTGCTCAAAGAAAAAAAGCCGCCCAAAACAACGCCGATTGAAAAATCACCACGGGTTGCCCTCATTGTTGATGATATCGGCTATGATCGTGCAGTCGTAAAAAAATTTCTCAGTTTAAATCTACCCATAACCCTTTCGATACTTCCCAAAAGCCCGTTCACAAAAAGCATTGTTGATGAGGCCCGAAAGAACCATGTCGAAATCATGCTTCACCAACCCATGGAGCCCTTTGAATATCCACGGATCAACCCGGGTCCGGGCACATTGCTGACCAACATGACACCGGACGAACTGGTTCAGCAACTCATTCAAAACCTTGAGGAGATGCCTTTTGTATCAGGTATCAATAACCACATGGGCTCAAAAATGACTGCAAACGCCTCTCAAATGCGTCAGGTTTTCTCAGTTCTGAAACAGCGTAACCTTTTTTTCATCGACAGCCGGACAACAGAAAAAACAATCTGTCGTCCTTCGGCAAGCCTGTTACAGATCCCCTTTGGCGAACGAGATGTTTTTATTGATCATTTTCAAGATAGTGACTTCATCAAAAAACAACTTTACGAGCTTGTTCGCATAGCGACAACACATGATTTCGCCATCGGGATTGCACACCCCTATACCAAAACCTATCAAGTGCTTAAGACCTGCCTGCCTGATCTGAAACAAAAGGTGCGGTTCGTGCCGGTTTCAGAGGTCGTCCGGGTTTCCGGATAAATACGCCTTCATGAAATGTCAGCCGTAACCCGGATTCCTCAGCGGTTTGATACGTTTCTTTGGAAGGCATCCGAGGTGAAGCCGTATATGCATACTGCGATCCTCGGATAACGCCCCAAATGGGCGTATCAGGCCGCTGAGGCATTCGGGTTGGAGCAGGCAATCGCTACCCAGCTATCCTCATGCAGTTCTTCTAAAATCCTCAGACCCTGTTGCTGCATTTTTTTCAAAACATCTCCACAATTATCTTTATAGATACCCGAACAGATCAAAACACTTTTTGGCAACATATGCCGGCCAATGGTTCCAAGAAGTTTTAAAATTGCTTCCGAAAGAATATTGGCCGCAATGAGATCAAATCGCCCGTCAATACCATCTGCCAAGTTACCCGCCTTTACTTCAAAACATGGCTGACTGATGTGATTTAACAGAAGATTCTTCTCAGCGATACCCAGGGCGGTCTCATCATTATCAATACCCACAAGCCGGTCCGCGCCCAACCTGGCGGCTGCAATCATTAATATTCCCGAGCCTGTTCCAATATCCAGGAAAGTAGCTCCTGCTGAGAGGTATCTCTCTATGAGCGTAATGCATAAGGCTGTTGTCGGGTGTGTTCCGGTACCAAATGCCATGCCTGGGTCGATTTCCAGTACAATTTCATCTGATTCGGCATTGTAATCCCGCCAGGTCGGTTTAACCGTTATCCTGGAAGTTATGCGTTGTGGCCAAAAAAAAGCCTTCCATGACTCGGCCCAGTCTTCCTCATCCATCTGCCTAAATTCCTTGTTGCAGTGGACCCCGAGGGTTCTTTCCAAAGACCGAATCTTTTTCTCTAGTTCATTTAACTTGTCGGCCGTTTGAGGCGTATCCGGAAAAAACCCGATGACGGCGTGTTGTAAAGGCCCAATACAAGCACCCTCGCCCCACGTCTCTTCCGGCGCAAGCTCCGGGTCCTCGATCTGGACACCTTTCAGGCCAAGGTCGTAGAATATCTCTGAAATCAAATCCGTCGCAAGCTGCGTGTTCTCATGATAAAAAATAATTTTTGCCGCTATCCATTTCATAAAATTATCGTTCCGTAAAATTACCATTTCTCCTTGGGCGGATTAAAGTAACCAAAAGACAGGTCGGGAAACTCTTTTTGAATACGCTTGAGCAGGTATCGAACACCCAGGGCATCTCCGCATGGTGCTGCACGGTTCATGGCCTCATAGTAACGGAGGGGATCAAAATTCAGGTTTCGCCACTGAATCCGGTGAATCGGATAGTTCTTTAAAAATGAAATCAGGCTTTCGAGCTCTTCCGGCGTATCGGTTATGCCGGGCATGTTCAGATAGTTGATCGAAACATATAGGCCTCTCTCCAAAGACAATCCAATACTGTTCATGACACTGGAAAAATCATAACCTTTTGGTCGGAAATAGGCATGATACCATCTTTTTCTGAAGCTGTTGATACTGATTCGAACACTGTCGATGCCGGCTGAGATTAACCGTTCGAGCTCTTTGGTGAGACTACCGTTGGTATTCACATGGATCGTACCCCGGGCTGTTTTAGAACGTATCAGACGAACAGCCGGTTCTATGACATGGGTCGCCAGCAAGGGATCTCCTTCACAACCCTGGCCAAAGCTGACAATGCCTTTTGCAACGCGCCCGATATGGATCAAGGCAACGTCTGCAATCTCCTCCGGTTGCGGTGTAAACGATATTCGTTCCTGGCTGCAGGATATCTCCCCCTGTTTTTGAAGAGACAAACATCCCAGACACTGAGCATTACAGTTGGTTGCGGTTGGCAACGGTGCCTCGTATCGACCCAGGAAAAAATTTTTCCCTGCAGGGCATCCATACGTCAGCGCACAGGTTTCAAGGTGTTTCCTCAACTTGTTGCCGGGAAGTTCTTTTCGCATGCTTTCTACACCGGCGACGACATGGCGCTTCTTCATCAGCCGGAGATCCTGTCGTCTTTCCCGGTCAACACAAACTACAGCAGATCGGAACGCATCTCGGTGCCAGCCCACCGCTCCATATGAAAAGAGCGGCAGAGACCTGACTTGTCTGGTGGCCTGATAGCCGCTGATATGTGTGACAATATACCCGGGAGAATTAAATGCGGCAACAGGATAGATGCGCTCTGAAGGAAGATAGGGGTTGTGCGTCATCACTTCAAGTTGCCGGTTTTGCACACTATACAGTATCGGCGTCCGGTCCGGCAGAAACATCAACTCGCTGCCGAAAGGCATACGCAGCGTTCCGCCCATCGTTAAGGGCTTCAAGACCGTCCCTGACATGCCCACCGCAGCATATCCCTCCAGTTCAAAGATCTCCCCTTCAGGATTGGCCACAACAGCGGTCAGCCATTGTCGGTTCGTTTCGAAACGTGCAGCGTTTTTCATTTTTTAATATTGTCGTCGCTATCTCTATAACAGCTTTCATCCATGGTATATGTGCCTAACGATGTGCCCCAGTTCTGGAAAAATCAACGCCTTGCAGGCAAGTTTGCAGGCCCTGAGGCTGCCGGGCATGCAAAAAACTGCGGCCCCACCGATAATTCCGGCGGTAGCACGGGACATTATGGCAGCAGAATCAATTTTCTCTAAACTTAATTGCGCAAACACAGGTCCAAATGCCGTGAGCTCCTTTTGAAACAAAGGTGATATAGCTTCAATGGTCACATCTTTACTGCTGATACCTGTGCCCCCCGTCAACAAAACCACCTGGGCACCCGACAGATCGATAGCATCAAACAAGGCTGTTGCAATGCATCTTTTATCGTCCGGAACAACCTTGTGGAGGGCGACGGTATGCCCTTCCTTTTCAGATCTCTTCTTCATCCACAAGCCACTGCCATCCTCAGCAATTGTTCGTGTGCTCGATACCGATATGATGGCAATCTTAAGTGATTTGGGTGCATTTTTTTTATGCTCTTTCGTTCCCATCTTTTCTCCTTTATAGTGTTGCCCTTATCGGGAGTGCTCTTATCCAGCGTATTATAAGGGTTGTTTCTAATGAATATATTCCGAATAAGTCCCTCAGCCGAGAGGATTCCGGAGCAACCGGAACGTTATTTTGACAAATGTTATATTCGGCCACAATATAAACTACCTCCTAATGAATTGACAATGTAAAAGTGTCTAATTTGCCTTGATTTTAAACCCGTTGTCTTTTAATGTGGTTCCTCGGTAGGATTTTACCCTTTTACCTGAAAGCAACATCGCGCTGCTTCAGCATTTTGTTTCACGGAATATATTTGAATTTTTTCGGATGACACAACAAGCGTGCACCGGTATCATATTGGCGGGAGGCGAAAGCAAAAGACTGAACAACGTCGAAAAATCGAATCTCCTTGTCGGAGACAAGCGTATCATCGAGCGGATGATGACCGTTTTTGAAAAGCTCTTTAGCGAAATCATCCTGGTCTCCAATCACCCGACATCATATCTTGAATGGAACGCCATCGTCGTTAAGGATATCTATACCAAAAGAAGTTCCTTAACCGGAATTCACTCGGGTTTGTTTTATACAAGAACCGACCATGCATTTATTGCGGCATGCGACACCCCTTTCTTGAAAATGGATCTGGTAAAAGTCATTGTCCAGCATGTCGAGTCCGGTGCCGATGTCGTTATTCCAAGAACAGAGGTTGGGATTGAACCGCTGTGTGCCGTTTATTCCCGGCGGTGCCTTCAAACCGTTCAAAACGCCCTGGAGCAGAACCATCTGAAAATACGTGATCTTTTCAATAAATTAAACGTAAAAGAGGTCCCGGAAACCGTTTTACGGAAAATGGATTCCGGCCTTATTTCGTTTTTTAACATCAACACACCAGATGACCTGGAAAAAGCAAACAGGATGATCAATGAAAATGGACATCAAACAGCTAGTTCATGAAATTAAGAATCATCCGGATTATGAAAAGGCCGGTATGATTTTATGTCACAACGGTATCGTCCGGAGCACCTCACGTGATGGTGAACCTGTAACAGGATTAACGGTACAGGTGGATCACGCCCGGCTGCGCAGCATCATTGAAGAACACAAACAGGATCCCGGTATCATTGAAATTCTCGTAGAAATACAGGAAAACCAGAGACTGTCTGTGGGGGATGATGTCATGTTTCTGGTTGTCGCAGGCGACATACGGGAAAACGTGATCAGCACCCTGCAGGGCACCTTGGATGCCATCAAATCGACGGCTACTCAAAAAACAGAGTTTTTTAAAAACACATGAATCATTCTTCAAGGTAAGGTTATAAAATGTCTGATTTTTCACATGTCGATTCCAAGGGCCGGGTCAGAATGGTAGATGTAACCGAAAAAAAACCGTCGCTTCGCAAGGCCCTGGCTCAGGCCGTTGTTCACATGCAACCGGATACCTTCGATCGTATCATCGCCCAGAACGTCAAAAAGGGAAACGTGCTTGAAACGGCCAGAATCGCCGGTATTCTGGCAGCCAAAAAAACATCGTCCCTTATTCCCATGTGCCATCCACTCAACATCACCCACGCGCAGATCGATTTTTTTCCGGACAAACAGAAGCATGAAATCCGTATAGAGGCCCTCATGCGAATCGTCGATCAAACAGGTATCGAGATGGAAGCGCTCACAGCGGTATGCATATCGGCTCTGACGATCTACGACATGTGTAAATCTTTAGATAAAAATATTCATATTTCAAATATTTGTCTCTTAAAAAAATCCGGCGGCAAGAGCGGTGATTTCGTTCGCCGGAAAACCCCTGATATGGACAAATGATGTCTATTACTCTGTCGGTATCAGAAGCCTCGCTCGTCTTGACGGCAGGCACCTTCCTCGGGCTTCTTCTTGGGTGGCTTCTGGCAAAATACCGGCTGACCCCTTCTCTTGTAAAAAGCAAAGCCGAAGGTGACGCCCACCTGGAAACACTCCAGAATAAAATGATAGAGATAGAAGATTTTAGGGCCCGGGTAGCTACGGCTCAAACAGAAATAAAATCCCTAACCAGTCAATTGCTTCACGTGTCACAAGAACGGTCTGCCGCCTCAAGCAAGTTGGAACACATGGCGTCACTCCAAAGCAGTCTGAAAACGCGCGAGCAGGAGCTCTCGGCTCTTCGGGTAACGATTTCCGACCTAAGGGAGCAGATTGCAACCCTGGAAACCACCATTGACAAGGAAAAAGCTTCTTTCGAGGAAAAAATTTCCTTGTTGCGGGAACTGCGAACCAGCCTGACAGAAACATACAAAGCCCTTTCTGCCGGCGCCCTCAGGGAAAACAATCAGGTTTTCATTGATCTTGCCAAAACCACCTTCTCGAAATATATCGACTCCGCAAAGACAGACTTTGATACACGGGGAAAAGCCGTCAAAGAAAGTATTCTGCCCCTCCACGAAGCCCTCAATCGTTATGATGAACACATTCGGGCCATGGAAAGGTCCAGGGAAAAAGCTTACGGGGGTCTGTCTGCCCAGGTTCAGTCCCTGATTCAGACCCAGGACATCTTGCAAAAAGAAACCGGTAAGCTGGTCAACGCCCTGCGGGTACCGCATATACGGGGAAGATGGGGTGAAATTACCTTAAGGCGCGTTGCCGAACTCAGCGGTATGCAAAACCATTGTGATTTTTTCGAACAGGCCTCAACGCGTTCCGAAGAGGGCCTCCTGAGGCCTGACATGGTCGTACAGCTCCCGGGTCAGCGACAAATCATCATCGATGCCAAGGTGCCTCTCGTTGCCTATATAGATGCTATCGAGGCCGATTCAGAAGAAAAAAGAGAAGAACGTCTCACAACACATGCCCGGCATGTCAAAACACACATCAATCAGCTATCCCAAAAAGCCTACTGGACACAATTCAAACCGACACCTGAATTTGTTGTCTTGTTTATCCCGGGTGAAAACTTCTTTTCCGCCGCATTGTCAAAAAATCCACAGCTGATTGAACTGGGTGTCCAAAAAAATGTGATTCTTGCCACCCCTACAACGCTGATTTCTCTTTTAAAAACAGTTGCTTTTGGATGGCAGCAGGAAAAATTGACCGAAAATGCCCGGAAAATCAGCGAATTGGGTACCGAACTGTTTGAGCGTCTCTCAACCATGGGGCAGCACATCAACAACCTTGGCAGGGATATCGAGCGCTCCTCCCACACCTACAACAAGGTTGTCGGATCTCTGGAACGCAGGGTGCTCAGCTCCGCCCGAAAGTTTAAAGACCTGGGCATTACCCAAAAAGATCAGAACAAAACATTGACCGTGACGCCTATCGATTCAACCACACGAACACTTAGAATGGACGATTCCTGATGCACATTTCTGTCTCAAAAACGAGTCTCC
>JAOZSO010000129.1:0-8339 GCA_029939655.1 Desulfobacterales bacterium | reverse complement strand
CTTTTTTCCTTCAGGAAAAACCCGCTGTGGCAACCGGTATCGGGGAGTGTCTCGAGATCTACAGCGGGCTGCAGGTCTTGCCGATTGTCGTGGCGTGTCCGGATATTCCTGTTTCCACGGCGGCTGTGTATAAAAAACTGAATTTGGGATTGACAAAGTGTGGAAAAAAAATTAAAAATTTCTTTTCTGACAAGTCGACATTCGATGTCAACCAATATTTGTGTAATGATCTAGAGGCGGTGGTAATTCAAAAACATCCTGTAATATCGGATATTAAAAGACAACTACTGCAAATGGGGGCTGATGTCGCATTAATGTCAGGCAGTGGTCCGGCGGTTTTCGGAATCTATTCGGATTCACACAAAGCCAGGCGTGCGTGCGAACTGTTGTCCGCACATCACCGGTGGCGGCTGTTTTTGGCTGAGACGTTGGTATGAAGATAATGATGGGGCGTCGTCAAGCGGTAAGACACAGGACTTTGGTTCCTGCATTCGGAGGTTCGAATCCTCCCGCCCCAGCCACGACCGGCAATCGTGAGCGAATAGAAATGGACACTCATTAAGGTTTCAGATTTCAGGAGCACCATGACAGATCCTCTGATATTTTCGGGCAATTCGAACCCGGTACTGGCAAAACAGATTTGCGACTATCTTCAGATGCCATTGGGTGGCGCCAAAGTCGCAACGTTCAGTGATGGCGAAGTACAGATTGAGATCGATGAGAACGTGCGGGGAAAAACCGTTTATGTTGTTCAATCCACGTGCCGTCCCGTCAATGACAATTTGGTTGAGTTGCTGATGATGCTGGATGCGCTGAAGCGGTCGTCGGCACTTCGAATTGGTGCGGTCATCCCCTACTTCGGGTATGCCCGGCAAGATAAGAAGGTTGCTCCCCGCGTACCCATCAGTGCCAAACTCGTGGCGGATCTCATCGAAACCGCTGGTGCGAGCAGGGTGATCACCATGGATTTACATGCGGGACAGATCCAGGGATTTTTTAGCATTCCCGTGGACAATCTTTTTGCTGCGCCCGTGTTGATCGACTATATCAGAAAAAATTTCAATGACGATCTGGTGGTCGTCTCTCCGGATGCCGGGGGCGTCGAAAGGGCCCGGGCATTTGCAAAGCGCCTGGCGGCCGATCTTGCCATCATCGATAAAAGACGAACAGCGCCCAACGTTGCAAAGGCGATGGCTGTAATCGGAAACGTGAAAGGCAAAGTGGCGATCATCCTGGATGATATGGTGGATACGGCAGGCACGTTGACGGAAGCATCCGAAGCTATCATCAGAGAGGGCGCCCAGGAAGTTCACGCATGTTGTGCGCACCCGGTACTTTCCGGGCCGGCAATAGACAGGATCAATGAATCGTCGCTCAAGAGTCTCGTTGCGACAGACACGGTACCCCTGAGTGGCAAAGCGAAAAACTGCGAAAAACTGAAAATATTGACTATTTCTGAAATCGTGGGGGAAGCGATTATTCGAAGCTTCACAGGCGATTCCGTGACATCTTTGTTTGTATAAATAAATTCGCTTTGCGAATTTATGAGGCGCGGCGTTGTCGCTTATATGACGAAAGGATTACCTGCTTGTTTTGTGGTGGGATAAAAACGCTATCTCAGCAGTCCCGATAAACTGGGATCATAGAAAAGCAGCGGGAAACAATCAAAACTAAGCCACTCAGCTGAAATGAGTGACTACAGGGGGGATATTTCTTGGAAAAGATTGAATTGAAAGTAACGATACGAAAAACAACGGGGAATGGCGCCGCAAGAGAACTCCGGCGGGAAGGCATGATTCCTGCCATACTCTATGGACCCAAGGCAGAACCGGTAATGCTCTCAGTAACGACCAAAGAGCTCGAAAACATCTTGATGACATCCAATATCGGGCAGGTCTTGCTCGATCTGCTGATCCAGAATGGGAAGCAGCAGTCAAGGACGGCCATGATCAAGGAGTTGCAGACGCAACCGGTTTCCGGTAGTTTGCTGCATGTGGATTTTTATGAAGTGGCCATGGATCAAAAGATCAAAATCAGCATTCCTGTTATGACCAAAGGCCAGTCAAAAGGTGTCGAGGAGGGTGGCGTTCTTCAACTTGTTCGGCATGAAGTGGAAGTCTTCTGCTTTCCGAACAATATCCCGGAGTCCCTTGAAGTGGACGTCACCGGCATGAATATCGGTGACTCCTTGCATATCAATGAAGCATCCATTGATGAAACGATTGAATTGGTTGATGAAACCAACTTTACGCTTGTAACGATCCTGAGTCCGAAAGCCGAAGAAGAGGAAGAAGTAGAGGAAGAAGAAGGAGAAGAAGGAGAAGAAACCGAAGCGGAAACAGCTGAGGGCGAGGAAGAGCCTGACAGCGCTGAATAAATGTTTGATAGAACTGTACATGTTATCGCAGGGTTGGGGAATCCCGGCGACAAATATCGTGGGACCCGGCACAATGTGGGTTTTTTTGTGATTGATGCCCTGTCGGCGGAATATGCGATTCCAATTGACAGGAAAAAATTCGATGCGTTCTATGGAAGGGGTTCTGTAAGGGGTGCGGAGGTTATTCTCGTCAAGCCCCAGTCCTATATGAACAGGAGCGGCATTCCCATTTGCCGGTTGATTGAGTACTTCGGAATATCACACAGGAATATGTTGGTCATCCATGACGACATTGATCTTGTTTATGGCAGAATTAAAATAAAAGTGAAAGGAGGGCACGGAGGGCATAATGGAGTGAGGTCTATTATCGATACGCTGGGGGACGAGAATTTCACCCGTCTTCGTGTGGGTATCGGGCGATCTGAGAATGAAAGCAATGTCACCGGCCATGTTTTGGGACGGTTCCGACCCAATGAAAAAAAAATGTTGGAACAGATTGTTGCGCGTTCTCGGGATGCTGCTGTAACAATCCTTTGTGAAGGCACAAAGGAAGGTATGAATCAATTTAACGAGAGAACAATTCAACCCTCAAGTTAAACATCAGATGGAGGAAAGAATGGACGTTGTAATGAGCAATTTACCGTTGATTTGTGCGCTGGTCGGCGTGATCGGCGTTTTGTTTTCTATTATTCTTGCTACGGTTGTCAAGGGTGCTCCTGCGGGTGACGAGAAGATGCAGGAGATTGCCACAGCCATCAAGGAAGGCGCTATCGCTTATCTGAACCGTCAGATGAAAAGCATGGGTATTGCCGGGATCATCATCTTTATCGTGATCTTCGCCGCCATGGGCGCCAAAACCGCCATCGGCTTTCTTATTGGAGCCGTGGCTTCATTTATAGCCGGATATATCGGCATGCGCGTGTCTGTTATCGCAAATGTCAGAACGGCAGAGGCGGCCAAGAAGGGTATGGCAGCAGGTCTTTCCATGGCATTCAGGGGCGGCGCCGTAACCGGGATGATCGTTGCCGGTCTGGCCCTGACCGTCACTGCAGGTTACTATGCTTTTACCCATGATGTCATCGCACTGGTGGCGCTTGGTTTCGGTGGCAGCCTGATTTCCATTTTTGCCCGTCTTGGCGGCGGTATCTTTACCAAGGGCGCCGACGTGGGCGCCGATCTCGTGGGTAAGGTCGAGGCAGGCATTCCGGAAGATGATCCGAGAAATCCGGCAACCATTGCTGACAATGTGGGCGACAATGTAGGCGACTGTGCCGGTATGGCGGCCGACCTTTTCGAGACCTACGCGATTACAGCCGTTGCTGCCATGCTCATCGGGCATCTGCTTTTTCCGGAAATACAGATCGCAACAGAATTTCCGTTGGTGCTGGGTGCCATTTCGATCATTGCATCCATCATCGCAATTTTCTTTGTAAAGCTTGGAAAGAGCGAGTACATCATGGGCGCTCTCTACAAGGGGATGTTCGGGGCTGCCATCATTGCTGCAATCGCCTTCTACTATGCTACGACGAAAATGTTTGTCGGGGTAGGCGATCTTTCGACCATGAATATCTATTACTGTACTCTGATCGGACTGATCCTGACCGTCGTCATCGTAATCATCACCGAGTATTATACCGGTTTATACGGTCCGGTAAAAGGCATTGCGGAAGCGTCTACCACCGGGCACGGTACCAACATTATTTCCGGTCTGGCAGTCAGCATGCAGGCAACGGCCGCACCGGTTCTGGCTATCTGTTTGGCCATCTGGCTGGCCTATGATTTTGGCGGCCTTTACGGCATCGCCATGGCAGCCATGTCCATGCTGTCCATGACCGGTATGGTCATTGCCATCGACGCTTACGGCCCCATTACCGACAATGCCGGCGGGATTGCTGAAATGGCCGGCATGGATGAAAGTGTCCGCGCCGTCACCGATCCTCTGGATGCAGTGGGTAACACCACCAAAGCGGTTACCAAGGGATACGCTATCGGTTCGGCCGCCCTGGCGGCTCTGGTTCTTTTTGCGGCCTATGTACAGGAATTTGCCATGCATGGCGGCGAGATGATTAAATTCGACCTGAGCGATGTCAACGTCATCATCGGGCTCTTTATCGGCGGACTGCTGCCCTACCTTTTTGCTTCCATTGCCATGAAGGCTGTGGGCAATGCCGGGGGTGCAGTGGTTGATGAAGTTCGCCGTCAGTTCCGTGACATACCCGGCATCATGGAAGGTACGGCCAAACCCGATTATGGCGCATGCGTCGATATCGTGACGAAATTTGCACTGAAAGAAATGATCGTTCCGGCTCTTCTGCCTGTGTTTGCGCCACTCATCGTTGGTTTCCTGTTAGGTCCTGTTGCCTTGGGCGGCCTTTTGATCGGTAGTATTGTCACAGGTGTATTTGTCGCCCTTTCCATGACCACGGGCGGCGCTGCCTGGGACAATGCCAAAAAGTATATCGAGGATGGTCACCTGGGTGGTAAGGGGAGCGATGCGCACAAAGCTGCTGTTACCGGTGATACGGTAGGCGATCCTTACAAGGATACCGCCGGACCCGCAGTGAATCCCATGATCAAGATTTTGAATGTGGTGGCTTTACTGATGGTACCGTTCCTGTTGTAGTTTGACACAATCCAACCGTTGTATTTAGAAAAGGATTGGTGCAGAGATGCGCCAATCCTTTTTTTCGTTGATTGTTTGATTCAAGAGTGCTATATTTCCCTTTCATATAAGTAAGTTTGATCCATGCGTTTCAACTGTTTTTGGTGCAAAAATGTCAAATAAACCCGAGAATGAAACCGATATAAAAAGCGATGTGCCTGCACGAACATTTGTGGTGGGTGATCTGGCCGTTTATCCAGCACATGGTGTTGGCAAGATCGAAGCAATCGAAAGCCGTGTCATCAATGGGGAAACCCACGACTTTTATATCATGAAAATCGTCGAGAATGGCATGGTGATCATGATTCCTACCTGGAATGTCGTTTCTGTGGGGTTGCGGGAAGTGATCAGTGAGGAGGAAATTCCCAAGATCATCGAGGTCATGAAAACCAGGCAGGAATCCACTATCGATAACCAGACCTGGAATCGCAGATATCGGGAATATATGGATAAAATTAAAACAGGCTCTCTGTATGAAGTTGCGGAAGTGTTCCGGGATCTCTCCATACTGCGACTGACAAAAGATCTCTCTTTTGGTGAAAGAAAGCTCTACGATACAGCCCAGGGCCTTCTTGTTAAGGAACTGTCCACGGCCAGAAACACAGAAGAGGAGGTCATCGTCTCCGAAATTGAATCTTTGTTCATACCCGAAGAAGAGTAATTCCCATCCACATGATGTCCCCTCCAGGTGAATTCGTCATTACAGTCGGTTCCTCTGATGCCGGCCAACGGTTTGATCGGGTCGTTTCTTTATATCGCTCAGATTGTTCCAGGTCTTTTGCCGCCACGCTCATTCAGGACGGCCATATCACGATTCAAAACAATACAAAAAAACCAGGTTACCGCGTCAAGTCCGGAGAAAAAATTCAAGGCTGCATCCCGGTGTATGAACCCCCTTCCCTTATACCGGAAGCCATACCCCTGAACATCCTGTTTGAAGACAGGCACCTCATCGTCATCGATAAATCCGCAGGCTTGGTGGTTCATCCTGCGCCCGGGAATGATACCGGCACTCTGGTCAATGGGCTCCTGTATCATTGTCCCGAACTTGGGGGCATCAAAGCAGAACTGAGGCCCGGGATCGTTCATAGGCTCGATAAAGACACTACGGGAACCATCGTGGTGGCCAAGAACCGGTTAACTCTCGATAACCTGAGTCAGCAGTTCAAGAATCGAAAGGTTCAGAAAACATATCTGGCATTGGTTCATGGTGTTTTAGGGCCTGAATCCGGCAATATTTCGCTTCCCATCGGCCGGCACCCCGTAGACCGGAAAAAGATGTCCACCGTCAGTGCTAAAGGGCGTGACGCCGAAACGCTCTGGCGAGTAAAGGTACGCTATGCAGCTGCAACGCTGTTGGAGCTGGAACTGAAAACCGGTCGAACGCATCAGATCCGGGTGCATTGCACATCCATGCATCATCCGATTGTTGGCGACGGTATATATACATACGGAAAGCGCGGAAAGAAAAAGCGAAATGATACGCCCCTGGAAACATTGCTGAAGTCTGCCAAGAGGCAAATGCTGCACGCGAGGCATCTACGTTTCACCCATCCTGTTGAAAGGCGGTCCATGTCATTTACTGCACCTATTCCAGAGGACATGCAACGGCTCATGGACGGTTTGGCACAGGATGCAGGAGACAGTCAACCAGATGGTAGCTGATCCGGTTCAAAGGGGACAAGTACTGGTGCCGTTGCCATGGTGGTTCTGATCATCGTCCCAAATTTTGACCTGACTAAAATCGTTTTCACAACTCCATAAAGTAATCAATGCCCGAAACTGCCGCCCATTATGTTGTGACTTGAAATAAACTTTTGATTTTAATGAAAAAAGATTAAATCATAATCATTGCCTGGTCGCGATCTCCGATTTTGATCTAATCTTTGTCGGCACCGGTTGCGGAAACAATGATATTGCTATTTCTAATCTTCAAAGATTGATTTTTTCCAATATGGTTTTTTCAATTTTACATTTTTATAAGAAAAATGTTATCAGCAATAGAGTGTTCGTGGCAGCAGGTGGTGATAACATACATCGGAAACAGTTATTTTCGTGTGCTCAAAAGCACGTCTTATCTCCATTTATTACAGTTGAAACCAATCTCCAAAAATGCTACCCCTTTTTTAATCTCTATATCTTTTTCCCACGCTATCAAAAGCAAACCTCAAATTGAAAGGAGAAATGCTCATGTTGGTTAAAAGTGGGAGCAGAATTGCTCGGAGCATCTTATACTTATCCCTCATCTTTTTCGCTATGACTTCAAATTCATGGTGCGCCCAAGAAGATTATAACGGCTTTTATTCAGGTACATACTCGGGCGATGATAATGGTGCTTGGATGATTGGTATTGATATAAATCAAGGCACCTTTTTTTGGTGTTATTCGACAGATATCGACCAAGGTGATGCAGAAACGCCAAACTATGAAGGTGATGCAGGCACGATCGGAAATTATTCTATCGCATCCACATTAAACTTTGCCTACCAGATCGACATTGCAATCGATTCTTCTGATGGGTCTGTTACGGGAACGTGGTCTGATACCGACTCAGCTGATTTAGGAAATTTAATTGGCAGTAAAATCACTTCAGGCGCCTATGTTGACCAATATATAGGAACCTATAAGGGTACTTATATTGGAGATAACTCAGACGATTTAGTCATCAGAATCAAATCAAATGGTGAAATCAATGGCGATATCACCGGATCAGTGACAATGGATGGTACTGATTATCCTTTTAATCGCGTTTGGCTGAACCCTGACGGGTATTTTCAAGGCGATGGCGATGGTCCAAATGACGAGGAATTTGGATTTTGGGGTAACACAAATGGTTTGGCCATGTCAGGCTGGTGGTATTCTGTAACTGATGAAAGTGGTACTTTTACTGCCGCTGTTACTATTAATGTCGATAATGATGGTGGCGGCGGCGGCGATGGCGGTGGGGGATGTTTTATTTCAACAATGATTGAATGACAAAGCTAAGCAGGGTCAATTACGGCCCTGCTTTTTTATTGCCGCATTGCAGATAGCTACTCATCAACGGTTTAGGCAAAACTGTGATACCATCATTTCACAGACAGCGAATCCCATTTTAAAAAAGTTGTATTTTCGAGTTATCAACCCTTCGGAATTGACCAGAAATAGAATTGACTGCCTATAGGATTGCCGGAAGAAGCCTTCAATTTTGGTCCATTGCCGTAAAGCGGTGATTACTTCATCACCAGAGAGTCCCCTCAGGTTGTGATTATGTAACAGAAGCGACCAGTCAATGCTGGTCCGTTGGAAAAGAGGTGGCGA
>JAOZSO010000128.1:0-8346 GCA_029939655.1 Desulfobacterales bacterium | reverse complement strand
TAGTGACATAATAATAAAATTAGTTCCTAATTTTATTTGACGCGGCTTCGCCGCTGTTCTGTATTTATTTGCGGGCCTATAATAAAAAGAGGCGACGCTCTAAGGTCGATGGGTGATCCCTGTGCGACCGTGAAACTGTCTGAGATCTTTAGTGACTGTTATGCCGAACAGCATGACGCTTATCAAAAAATCTCAAATCGACCTCTTTGATATAAAATTGTATTTAAATTTTGGCCCTGTTCGGCATTACAGTCACTTTAGAACGAGTTTTTCACGGTCGCACAGGGATTATCGATCGGCCGGAACATACACCTACTTTTTCTTTATAGTTTCGTATTTTTTAATCCAACACACTTTTTTCTCAAATCACTACCTATTTCATACCCGTATTTAATGCGAATTTTTGCAGGATTGCTTTTTGATTTGGTTATGGGAAACTGCCCATACCACGCCTGCCGGCAGAACAGGTGGCCTGACATCATGATGCTTTGTCAGGCACAAAACTAACAATTGAAAAGGAGAAAGACGCCATGATTAGAACACAGAAGTGGATGACGATTTTTACGGTGATAGCCCTGGTCATGCTGATGACCGGCCTTGCATTCGCCGGGGACCAGGGGAACATCAATATCAACACGGCCACGGTGGAGGAACTGGTACAACTGGATCGTGTCGGCCCCCGTTATGCAGAAAAAATAGTTGCTTTTCGTCAGGAGAACGGTCTCTTTAAAACGCCTGAGGACATCATGTTGGTATCAGGCATCGGCCAGAAAACATTCGAAATTAATAAAGACCGGATCATTGTTAAATAATACTTAGCGTGCGACCCCGCGGGCTCCCGTCGTATCATCTCAAAGGAGTCGTTTCATTCGATGAAGGCAATTCTCTTGCCTTTCCCGCTATTCGATCCCGCGGGGTCAGCATCTAAATTAAAAAGCATTCTAAATGGAGAAATGCAATGGACTACGCTTACCAACGGCTGGATATCTGGAAAAAGGCGGTCGATCTTTCCATCAAAGTCATTCAATGTATCGCGGAAGTGGCCGATGAGATGGAAAATCAACGCCTCACAGGAGAAATCGAAATGAGTGCCGTCAATATCGCCACCAACATCGCCAAGGGAAAAGCCTGTTTGTCAGAGGAGGATTTCATCTACTATCTGTTTTTATCCAAGAGATCGCTCTACGAAACCATGACACTGCTGGAAATTCTCAAAGCCAAACAGATTATTACAGATGAATGCTACGCGGAAATCGATACAAAAGGGAAGAACATCACGACCATGCTCATCGAATTTATCCGTTCAATCAAAGAAACCGGCAGCCCCTATCAGGCCGAGAATTATCAGGCTGCTTACAATAACCCAAGATGAGCGTTTCAAATTTTAAGAATAGGAGGTAAGAGATGAGCTATATATATGAAAAATTAGACGTCTGGCAAAAAGCCATACAGTTTGCTGGGGACGTCATTGAATCCGTGTCGCGGATGAGCAGTAAAGATCACCATCAAGAGGTTTTACAAAAAACAGAAGGGAGCGCAGCCAACATAGCCGGCGCCATTGCCATGGGAAAATCCTACAGTTCAAAACACGATTTTGCCAGGCATCTATATCAATCGAGGGGATCGTTGTACAAAACCATGACCCTGTTGGAACTGCTGAAGCGCAAACATCTTATCACTGAGGAAATATTCGCTGATTTCGACAGCAGGGGCAACCAACTGACTGCCATGCTGACCGCCCTGATCAAATCGATTTACGCACCAAAATCAGATAATGGCAAACAACCATCATAGTCTACAAATTCCAGAGAAGAGACTGAAAATATCCGTCGATTACAGGGAAAAAACATCTGGAATCGTTGAGCTGCTAAATAGAAGCGGATTTATTGTTCATTCCAAATCCTTGAAGCATACCTGTCAATTAATGAGATGGATGGGACAACAGTTTGTAAAACTTTCCGATGGGATATCCCCAAGATCCGGCCATCGCCCCAAAAGGCAACTGTCAAAACAGTTGTATGTCCTGCAAGGACTCCCGAATGTTGGTCCAACTCTTTCCAAAAAGCTTCTCGGTCATTTTAAATCTGTACGAAATGTAATGACTGCCAATGAAAAAAAATTATTACAAGTCGCCGGTATCGGCCCCAAGAAAGTAAAAGCGATCCAAAAAGTGTTGGAATAAGTCATTCTGAGCAGTTCATAGGAAATAGCGACGCAGTCGCGTACAATAAAATCGGATAGTTTTTAACTATCCGATTTTATTTTTGGATTGACAATTCCTCCTAAAGATGTTCATATCTTGAACGCATTTTATCGCGCTATCCAAACAATCAAATCATCATCAACATTAAGGTTACTTTTTTGTTCCCCGTGTAACCCACCCGGCGGAGCTTTAGGAAAGCCCACTATCAAACCCTAGGCCAGACACCGAAGTAACTTCCGATTTAAAGCGGCAAAAAGATAACCCCGAAAGCGGATGGGTGATCTCTGTGCGAAAGTGAAACTGTCTGAGGTCCATAGAGCCCGTTATGCCGAACAGTTTGTAAATATAACCCGATAAACGCATCCGGTATTCAAAATACAAAATTCATCTTAAAGATATGGCCCTGTTCGGCATTACGGTCTCTTGGGAGCGAGTTTTTCACGTTCGCACAGGGATTATCCATCCGCGATACCACCAACCTTCTTTTGGGTTATAATCCCGATTTGTTTTGACATTTTACCATCGGCGTTATACATTGTATTGCACCTATAAAAGGAGAAGGCACCCAATGTTTGCAATCCGATTAGATAAAGAAATAGAACGGAGTTTGGATCTGCTCGCCAAAAGCCGCGGCAGCAACCGCAGTTCAGTCGTACGGGAAGCGATCCTACAATACTTAGATGACAATGAGGATTTGGAACTGGCCAAACAAGCCCAATCACAAATGCTTGGGCACAAACCACTGAAACAATTGAGAGAAGAGCTTGGCTTGGACAGTTGATATCAGCAACGTTGCTGAACGGCAATTGCGAAAACTGGATCGGCCTGTCCAAGCACGTATTCTCGACTGGCTCTACGACCGGATAGAAGGATGCAAAAACCCCCGGCACTTTGGAGAACCGCTGAAGGGTGACCACTCCGGCTTTTGGCGATACCGAATCGGAAACTATCGGGTATTGTGTGACATCCAGGACGAAAACGTGGTTATCCTGGTTCTGACAATTGGTCACCGTAAGCAGGTTTATAGATGAGAGACCTTTGAAAATACAAAATGGAGGACCTGTTTTTGATGAAAAATATTCTTGTTATCGGCGGTGCCGGCTACATTGGATCTCACATGTGCAAGCGCCTTGCACAATCAGGATACCAACCGATCGTGTTAGACAGCCTCATAACCGGCCATCGAGAAGCAGTCAAGTGGGGAACCTTTGTCAATGGTTCGCTGGACGATTCTGTGATGCTGAAACAAATACTTGAGCAGCACTCTATTGCTGCGGTAATGCATTTTGCAGCCTTTTGCTATGTGGGCGAATCAGTAAACAACCCAGCTATTTATTATCAAAATAACGTTGCCGCAACCATTTCTCTGCTTCAATCCATGATCGAAACCAATGTAAAAATATTTATATTCTCATCGTCTAGTGCAACTTACGGTGAACCGATAGAGATACCCATCAGTGAAAAGCATCCACAAAACCCCATCAACCCCTATGGGAGAACCAAATTGATGGTGGAACAGATTATTAATGACTTCAGCGATGCGTATGGACTATCATCTGTGGCGCTCAGATATTTCAATGCCGCCGGAGCCGACCCCGATGGAGAGCTTGGCGAAGACCACCGGCCTGAAACCCATCTCATTCCACTGGTGCTGCAGGCGGCACTTGGAAGAAAACAAGATATCAAGGTGTTCGGCAATGATTATGCCACTAAGGACGGCACGTGCATCAGGGACTACATTCACATCAACGATCTTGCATCAGCACACCTGCTTGCCCTGGAGAGACTTTTAGACGGATATCCAGGAGAAAGCTACAATTTAGGAAATGGGGATGGATACTCTGTGTTGGAAGTGATTGAAACAGCCAAAAAAATAACCGGGAAGCTGATTCCGTTCGAGATATCGGATCGGCGTTCCGGAGATCCTGCGGTTCTCATCGGATCCAGCCGGAAGGCAATGGATGAACTTGGTTGGAAACCTAAATATGCCGAACTCGATGTGATCATCGAACATGCCTGGAACTGGCACAAAAATAACCCAGAAGGGTACAAACGTATTGATGGATCACCAAGACATCCGAACCCTTAAAATTCTTGAGGAAATCGAGAAAAATTCCCGATTGAGCCAGCGCTACCTGGCAAAGCGCCTCAATATTTCTCTGGGATTGGTAAACTCCCTTTTAAAACGCCTGGCTAAAAAAGGGTTTTACAAGGTAACCACCATACCCAAAAACCGTGTTAAATATATCCTGACGCCAAAGGGTATCGCCGAAAAAACCCGGCTCACCTATGAGTATATCCAGTTTTCCTTTCATTTTTACATAGATGCACGACACAAAATGAAGCAAACCTTTGAGAAATTGGAAGAGGATGGCATTCACGATTTTGATCCAATACTCTTATCGATGCGCGATAAGATCGATAGAGGGTTTATGAATTCCAATCAACAGAAAATCGATCAGTTGATACAAAAAGGCGTGGCTATTCCCAACCCTGAGAGTGTTGAAATCGGCGAGGATGTCAAGGTCGAAAACATATCCCATGATCGGGTCATTATCCATTCCGGATGCCGCCTGTTTGGGAAATCGACCCTTATCATGGGACAGTCGCAAATAGGATATGAATCCCCGGTTACCATCCAGGACTGCCAGGTCGGCCCACGCGTCACGCTCAAAGGGGGCTTTTTCAAAGAGTCTGTTTTTCTGGAAAAAGCCAGTGCAGGAAGCGGATCCCATGTCCGGGAAGGGTGTATTTTTGAAGAAGAAGCCAACATTGCCCATACCGTAGGTCTCAAACAAACCATTCTGTTTCCTTTCGTGACCCTTGGCAGTCTGATCAATTTCTGTGACTGCCTCATGGCGGGCGGCACCAGTAGAAAAGATCACAGTGAAGTTGGCAGCGCTTATATTCATTTCAATTTTACTCCCAACCAGGACAAGGCAACACCCTCGCTTGTGGGTGATGTGCCTATGGGGGTTATGCTCGATCAATTGCCGATTTTTCTGGGAGGGCAGGGCGGTCTGGTGGGACCCAGCCGTCTGGCTTTCGGGACGATCATTGTAGCGGGTACCATATTTCGCAAAGATGTAACCAAACCCGGGAGAATGCTCTTCGAAGGTGCCGGGAAGGGAGGCAATGTACCTTTTGTTCCAGGACTCTACCGGGGCATCAAACGCATCGTGGTCAACAACAGCCTTTATATTGGAAACCTCATCGCCCTCCTGCATTGGTATCAACATGTGCGATCTCTTTTTATTTCAGATAATTTCCCGGACACGCTCCAGATAGCAGTTATAGAGAAATTGCAATTAATCATACAGGAGCGAATCCAGCGCTTCGATCAAGTACTCGCTAAAATGCCCCTATCCATTCATAAATATAAAAATATTTACAATATAGACGCTGGTGCTAAAATTTTGGTTCAGCAAAAAGAATTGTTTGCAAATCAGAGCGCTGTCAACGAATGTCTGCTTTCCATGCGAGCATATCCGGGAGACACAGCCCTGCGGGACAGGTTTTTGAACCGGGCGGCAAATGCCTCACAGGATAATGACAAGAATTATATCAAGGCAGTCCAATCCCTCGACCCCGAATCCAAACAGATGGGAAGCGACTGGCTCCAGGGAATTGTGGATAAAACGCTTTCAGAGGTGTTGAAAATTCTGCCTAGTTTTCGCGAAAACAGGAGGCTGGGAAACGAATGAACATCGAACATCGAACGTCCAACATCGAATTTCGAATGGAAAAGATGAAGAAACATGTATATGACCGTGAGTAAAAACTGCTTGTGTATTCAGTGTTGAATTTTTCTTTTCATTCGACGTTGGATGTTCGATGTTCGACGTTCATCTTTTATTCTGTCTTCAGTCTCGGACTGATTCCGGCAGAGCGAAACACCAAAAATGCGGCGACAGCCGCACGATAAAAAATCCGGAGGATTTTTTATGGGTACACTTTTCGGTACAGACGGTATTCGGGGAAGGGTCAACCAATATCCCATGACCCCTGAGATGGCATTGAGGATAGGGAAAACAGCTGCTGTCTTTTTCCGGGACAAGACCTCCCATAAACACCCCAAAATAGTCATTGGAAGAGATACCCGCCTTTCGGGCGGCATGATCGAATCCGCCCTGGTATCCGGACTATGTTCCCAGGGTGCGGATACATACCTGGCAGACGTTTTACCCACACCGGGTGTTGCCCATCTCACCACCCACCTGGCAGCCGATGCCGGTATCGTTGTATCGGCATCCCACAATCCGTTTTATGATAACGGAATCAAATTTTTCAACAGCAGGGGATTCAAGCTCAGCGATGCTTTGGAAAATGACATGGAACTATGGATCCTCGATGACCATAAAAAACCACCCGTCATCGAAGATAAGGCCATCGGAAAGATTTTCCCAGTGTCCGACGCCGGTATGATTTACAGCAATTTTCTTCTAAACGCACTGCCCCCGGACATCAAAACCCGAATCGGCGGTATGAAAATTGTCCTGGATTGTTCGAACGGTGCTACCAGCACCATTGCTCCGAATCTCTTTTCTCGCCTGGGAGTGGAGGTCATCCCCCTGTCCACATCCCCGGACGGCATCAATATCAACGATGCCTGTGGGTCACAGTATCCTGAGACTCTCGCAAAAAAAGTTCTGGCGTCCGGTTCTGACATCGGGTTCGCATTTGATGGGGATGGAGATCGACTGATTGCCGTTGATGAAACCGGCAACATTCTCACCGGCGATCAACTCATCGCTATTTTTGCACGATTTTATCATCAGCATCATCTGATGGAAAATCAGACCGTTGTCACCACCGTGATGAGCAACATGGGACTCGGCAAAGCATTATCTGATATGCAGGTTACCCACCTGAAAACGACTGTCGGCGATCGCTATGTCATGGAACAAATGGTTGCATCCGGTGCGCATCTCGGCGGAGAGGATTCAGGCCATATCATTTTTCTGGATGCGCATACCACCGGAGACGGTATACTGGCCGCACTTCAGTTCCTGCGTGTGCTGGTTTCCGAAAATACGGTCGCCTCACAACTTGCCAATGTCATGACGGTTTTTCCCCAGATATTAATGAATGTCACTGTAAACGCCAAGCCTGCCATCAGCGATATCAAGGGACTTCCCGAAGCGATCACGATAATTGAAAAACAGCTCGGTGATACCGGCAGGGTGCTCATACGCTACTCCGGCACCCAGCCCATGTGCCGAATCATGGTTGAAGCATCAACCAAAACTGAGGCCACGCATTTTTGCGGCCAATTGACGGAAATCATCAAAATTCAAATAGGCACATAAAAAAAGCGGCGCAGCCGCGTCAAATAAAATCGCGAAGCGATTTTATCTGCGGTCGCCTAAAATCCGCAGCATCATCAAAAACAGGTTGATAAAATCGAGATAGAGAGTCAAGGCACCCATTATCGCACCTTTTCTGACGACGCCGGCCCCGGCATCGGCCGGTTGCGTGAGAGCCATGGTTTTCAGCTTCTGGGTATCATAGGCGGTTAAACCCACGAATACCAGTACCCCGACATAACTGATGACCATACCCATGGCTGAACTTTGGATGAATATGTTCACCACGGAAGCAATAATGATTCCGATTAGGCCCATGGTCATAAAACCGCCCATGGATGTCAAATCACGTTTGGTGGTCATGCCGTAAACGCTGAAAGCCACAAAGGTGGCTGCACAAATGAAAAAAGTGGATGTAATGGAGGCCGCTGTATATATAAGAAATATAATGGAAAGGGTGGCACCGTTGAGAGCAGCGTACAGGACAAATAGAGCCGTTGCCGTGGAGGCCTGTATTTTTTGGACCCTGGCACTCAAGAAAAAGACAAGCCCCAATTCACCAATAATGAGGCCATAGAATATGATTCGATTTCCGAATATAACCTGTTGTATTGAGGGTGTGTTGGCCACGTAATAGGCAACAAACCCGGTTAAGGCGAGACCCATGGCCATCCAATTGTAAACGCTTCGAAGAAATGTGTTTACCTGTACCTGGGCTTGTGTTTTTGACAATGCAACTGGTTGCATGTTAGTCTCCTTTTTAGTATTTGGTGTTTAGTATTTGGTGTTTTGTGTTTGGTGTTTGGTGTTTGGTGTTTGGTGTTTGGTGTTTGGTGT
>JAOZSO010000127.1:0-8362 GCA_029939655.1 Desulfobacterales bacterium | reverse complement strand
CGAAATGGGTGATTCGAAGGCGATTTGCGCTGTTTGAGCCAATTAGGGCTCCTTACATCAGCACATGACAATGAAAATCCAATATGAAACACCCGGGATAGTTGGACCATGTATGTTTGAGGAAAAGGAATCATTCAAAATTTATGACAGATAAGAATCGGGAAATCATTATTTCAAAAGAAGACGCCGTATTCTGGATGGATGGCAATGGAGGGTGGCATAACATTCATGGCGCATTCGAACATAAAAAGGTTATCGCCTATTTCAACCGGTCCATCGAGTATGATGCAGACGGTTACTTTGTCAGCCAGGTGCGGGGAGATGTGGTTGAAAAAGTCTATTTTCGATACCAGGAAACCGCTCTCTTTGCCGTTGACATCATCCAGAATGATGATTTACGACTCCTGCTGAACACCCGAAAGCAGGTCCCTTTGAATCCAAAAAAACTCTTCATCAGGAATGACAATCTGTTCATGCACTTCGAAAACCAACTCATCAAGTTTACGGATCGGAGCATGATAAAACTGTCCGACCGGCTTGACGATGCGAATGGGCAGTTCACGATTCACCTGAAAGGCGTGTGTTACACCATCCAAGAGAAATAATCCATGTATCCTCAACCAACATAATCGGATAAAAACGATAGAGCGCAGCGATTCAACACTTCAACATTCAATATTCCTTGTTCGACACTGGACATTCTCTTTATTAATAATCACCAGGTAGAACCTTTCCGGATCCCTCGCCCGCCAACTGCTGATGAATCTTCTGAACGGCCTCCATGAAAACGGAACGGCTTTCCGCAGCATAAGGGTTGTACGTATTCATGTCCTTGAACAGTTGCCAGGTGTCGTTCTCCACTACCCCGAGTACATGCAGCAACCGCTGGTAGCCTTCGGTGTCGACATCCAGGGGCGTTGCCCCGAATTCGGCCAGGGACCGACCGATAAAATGGGTCAATGCAAGGCTGACAGCTATCTGCCGGTCATGTGCTTCCGGAGTGACCTCAGCAACCACCAGCCCTTTCGAAATCAGGTAAGATTTAATTTTCCGATAGGCCGAATCATCGATTCTTTCTGCGCACAGAACGATCTTTCCCCCCTGGAGCGAATGGGCAGCGCTGTCGGGACCGAACATGGGATGTGTCGCCAGGATGGACACCTGTTCCGGCAGCAGATCTTTCATCAGCCTGACCGGGTATTCCTTGACCGAGCACACATCGATCACCAGTGCATCCGGGGCCAGCAAGGGCGCAACTGTTTGAAGGGTCTCACGAAAAACAGATATGGGCACCGAGAGGATAACCATTTTCTGACCACAAGCCACTTCAAGGGACGTGGGCTTCGCACCACTTGCCATAATGTCATCGCCATTATCACTACGGTTGTAGACCATGACATCGAAATCCTTGGCAAGATAATTTGCCATCAGTTTTCCGAATCGACCAAAACCTAAGATGCCAATCATAATACGCTTGCAATCCTTTCAAAACCTGCTATCAGCTCTTTTTCCGGAACAGCATAGGATATCCGAATATGGCCTCCCATTCCGAAAGCCTCACCGGGAACCACCGCAACGCCGGCATTCCCAAGAAGGTGGTTGGCGAAATCTTCGGATGTCCATCCCTTTTTCAAATGCCGCGAGACATCCGGGAAAAGATAAAAACCACCCGCAGGCTTGATGCAGTCAAACTGTCGGGCAGCATATTCATATGCCAGATCTCTTTTTTGTTTTAGTTGTACGCGGTTCTCTTCGATCAACACCGGATCCAGGGAAAGAGCCGCCAGGGCACCCTCCTGGGCAAAAGTGCAGACATTGCCGGTCAGATGGCTTTGAAGTCGGACCAGGGCTTTAATTATTTCCTTGGGTGCCGCCACATAGCCGACCCTGAATCCCGTCATGCCATATGTTTTTGAAAAACTCCTCACAACAATAAGTCTGTCCCGGACATCTTCCATACGAGAGAAACCGTCCTGTAGGCCATCATTATATATGAAGGCACAATACGCTTCATCCGAAATAATGAACAGGTCGTTTGATATGGCGATATCGGCAATCTTTCTCAAAGTCTCAAAAGGGTAGACAGCACCCGTGGGGTTGTTGGGGGAGTTGATGATGATCGCACGGGTTCGAATAGTGACAGATTCCGACACAGCCCGGCAGTCGAGTTGGTGCGCCCTGGTATCCACAAACACCGGGACCGCGGAAGCGAGTTTCACCTGCTCGGAAAAACTGACCCAGTAGGGTCGTGGAATGACCACCTCGTCCAGCGGGTTGCAGATCGCCTGAAAGATGGCATAAAGAGATTGCTTGGATCCGTTGGACACGATGATGTTCTCTTCACCATAGCTTTCAAACTGTTCGGAAAGCCTGGATTTCAGCTCCTTCATGCCCTGGACGGGGCTATAGCGAGTCTTCCCGTCATCGAGAGCTTGCTTGGTGGCAGCGACCACCGGCAAGGGGGTTCCATGTTCCGGCTCACCCACCGCCATGTTGATAACGGATGCGCCTTTTGCAGTGCGTTCGGATAGCAGGGAGGTAAACTGTACGGTTCTGGATTCCGTGACAGTCTCTATGCGATCCGAAAGTCTCATGACGAACCCTGTTTTCTTGTTTTCTGCAGCAACAACATGTCTGCAATCACCAGGGCCGCCATCCCCTCGACAATAGGCACGGCACGCGGGACGACACACGGATCGTGCCGTCCTCTACTTTCCAGAATCGTTTCAAGGCCTTCGAAATCAACGGTCTGCTGGGCAATTCCGATGGTAGCCGGGGGTTTAAAAGCCACCCGAAAGTAAATCGCCTCACCATTGGTAATACCGCCCTGGATACCACCGCTGAAATTGGTTTTGGTTCTCAACCCATTTTCCGTTGATATAAACGGGTCGTTGTGTTCCGAGCCCTGCATTCGAGTCCCTGAAAAACCAGATCCGACTTCGAAACCTTTCGTGGCCGGAATCGAGAGCATAGCCTGTGCCAGCAACGCCTCCATTTTACCGAATACCGGTTCTCCCAGGCCCGCCGGGACCTTCCTGCAAACACAGTTCACAATACCACCGACAGAATCCCGATTCTCTTTCAGGGACGCTATCAGTCGGTACATCTTCTCTGCGGTCTCTGTGTGGGGGCACCGAACCAGGTTCTGATCTACCTCGCCCCGGGAAATAAGATCCATATCCATACCGGGCGCTTCGATATTGCCCACGGCACTTACCCAGGCGACGATTTCCACCCCTGCTCGTTCCATGAGAATCCTCTCGGCCATGGCACCGCCTGCCACGCGTGCGATGGTTTCCCTGGCACTGGCTCGTCCGCCGCCGCTGATGGATCGTGTGCCATATTTGGCCTGGTATGTAAAGTCGGCATGGGACGGCCGTGGAATGGTTCGAAACCGTTCATAATCTCCGGGCACCTGATCCCGGTTGGCAACATAAAAGGCAATGGGCGTCCCCAGCGTCCGGCCATCTTCGACACCCGAAACAATCGTGACCATGTCCATTTCTTCTCTGTCGGTCGTCAAGTGGCTCTGCCCCGGCCGTCTGCGGTTCAACTGCGGTTGAATGTCCGCTTCCGTCAGGGAAACGTTGGGAGGACACCCGTCTAGAACACCTCCCACGCTTTTCCCATGGGACTCCCCAAAGGTTGTAAGACTCAATACGTTACCGAAATGACTCGACATGATAATTCCTCTTTTGTTAGGCTGTAGGCTATAGACTGTAGGCCTTTAGGCTGCTAAAAGTCTAACAGTCTATAGCCTAAATGCCCTCAAAAACTTCCCAAAAGTTCGGAAATGATTTTTCAACACATCCAGGATTCCTGATGTCCATACCCGGAACCACCAGGCCGGCAACTGCAAAACTCATGGCGATGCGGTGGTCGTTGTATGTGTCGATCACGGCACCATGGGGCCTGCCCCCCTCCACCATCAGTCCGTCGTCTGTTGCCAGTGCGTTTACGCCCATCTTGTTCAGTTCCCTGACAACAGCTTCAATCCGGTTGCTCTCTTTTATCTTCAGATGAGAGACATTTTTGATGAAGGTCTTTCCCCTGGCAAAAGCCGAAACAACCGCAATGGTCGGCACCATATCCGGCATATCCGACATGTCCGCCTCAATGGCGCAGAGATCTCCGCCCACCACACGCACACCATCACTCGCCTCCATGATCCGGCACCCCATGGATTCCAGGAGTCGAACCATACCGACATCTCCCTGTTGCATGTTAAGGCGGGTGCCTTTCACCATGACATCTCCACCGGCGATAGCCGCCGCTGCCCAGAAATAACCGGCTTGGGAGCAGTCAGGTTCAACTGTATACACACCGTGCCGATAAATCTGGCAGCCGGTCACCGAAAATGTCTCATACCCTTTCCGTTCCAACTGGATTCCGAATTGCTGCATGACATATCGGGTCATATCCACATAGGGCTTGGACACGGGTCCTTCCGTTACCTGAATTTCGATCCCCGACTGGGTACAGGGTGCGATGAGCAGCATGGCCGACAGATATTGACTGCTCTTGCCACACCGAAGTTCGGTGGCACCGCCAATCCTCTTCCCGCCCTCGATGATAACGGGTGGACATCCGTTGCCGTTCACGGATTTGGCCGGCACCTGGATCTTCACCAGCCCATCCAGCAAATCCTGAATGGGGCGTTCCTGCATCCTTTCCGTACCGGTAATCGTGTATGGGCCCTCGCCCAACACCGCCAGTGCGCATACAAACCGCAGGGACGTGCCCGAATTTCCTAAGAAAACAGATTCTTGACAGGCGGAAAATCTGCCTTTTCTCCCTTTTACCTGAACCCGGGTTCCCTCCACACCAATCTTGACACCCATCTGTCGTAACGCACCCATGGTCAGCAGGGTGTCCTCACTGATGAGGCAATTTTCGATGATACAGTCCCCGTCCGAGAGGGCCGCCGCCATCAGAAACCTGTGAGATAAACTTTTCGATCCGGGTACACTGACATGAGATGTCTCCAGAGAATGGGGTTGGATTTTCATGCTGTCTTTATCTCACCAAATGCCAGGGCTTCGCTTACGGCTTCTCTCATCACCTCAACGGGTGCCTGCATGCCTGTCCAGAGTTCAAACTGGAACGCTCCCTGATAGACGAACATGGGAAGACCGTTGATGGTATCACACCCGGCTGCGGTCGCTTCTTTTAACAGGCGAGTCTGCAGCGGTGTGTATATAATATCCATGACCGTCATGTGCTCGTTAAAAAAAGTTTCGGGCACCGGTGTTGCGTCGACATCCGGAAACATACCAACCGGCGTGGTGTTGATCAGAACGTCACAGTCGATTTTTTGAATCTCGGACAGCAGAGAGAACTCTCCGCCTATATCGGCCGCCAGCTGTTCGCCGGATTTTGCGGAACGGTTCACCACAATGACGTTCCCCTTGTTTTCTATGATGCCGTACCCGACAGCCCGGGCAGCCCCCCCAGCGCCAACAATTGCCACACGCCGGTTCTCGAGGGAGAGTCTTTCGGTAAGTGCCGACACAGCACCCATGGCATCCGAATTATACCCGGTCAGGACGCCGTCCTGATTGAGAATCGTGTTCACGGCGCCGATCTTTTCCGCCAAGACATCCATGCGATCCAGGTGCGCCATTACCCGGACCTTATGGGGTAATGTAACACTGGCACCCCTCATATTCAGGGTTTTCATGGCCGAAATAGCCTTGGCGATAGCATTGACCCTGAAGGGGAAATAGACACCGCTATAGTCCGAATAGACAAAAGCCCTATTGTGCATGATCGGACTCAGACTGTGAGATACGGGGTCGCCAAAAACGCCGAAAAGTGTCGGAGTTTTGCTTTGCAAACTTCTTTTCGCACCCATCAAAACATGTGCTTGGGATGGATTCTTATCCGTAGGAGATCCCAGATATTTCATGCCCACACGAACATCCTCGATGGAGAGGCGCCGTACAACAGCACTGCCAATCTGTTCCAGGAGAACAAAATAGATGCTGTCTCCTTCGCGCTTTTTGTCTTTTTGCAGGGCGTCCCACACCAGATCTACATCCACCTCTATCTGGGTCGGCAAAGACAGGTCCTGTAGCAGACGCTGCAGTCGTTGGGTGTCGACGCTCTTTATAGGGCCGTTTGCCTCTGACACAGCCGATGCGATAACCATCCCCACACTGACCGCTTCGCCGTGGGAAATACCGGCTGTCTTTTCGATGGCATGACCAAAGGTGTGTCCAAAATTCAGTTTTCGCCTCTCGCCTTGCTCAAGCTCATCCCGGTTGACAACCGCGGCCTTGATCCTGACTGATTCATAAACCAGCTTCTCGATGACGGAAAGATCAAGGGAAAACGCCCGCGCAGCATTTGCCTCCAGGTATGCAAACATCTCGGCATCTGCTATGGCGCCATGTTTGACAATTTCTGCAAACCCGCAGGATATTTCCCGGTCAGGCAGTGTCGTCAACAACGATAGATCGCAGATGACGAACTCCGGCTGGTTAAACACCCCGACGATATTTTTATAGCCCTGGAAATTGACACCGTTCTTGCCCCCCACGCTGGCATCAACCTGTGACAGCAGCGTTGTCGCAATATATCCGAACCGCAAACCGCGCATGAACGTAGAGGCAACAAACCCTGTGACGTCACAGACGATTCCGCCACCGATACCCACAAGACATGTCGACCGGTCCGCCCCGAAAACGAGAAGCTGCTGATAGATATTCTCAACGGTTGTAAGACTCTTTACGCTTTCCCCCAGTCCGATGGTAATAACCTTGCAGGGAGGAAACCGCTTGCCATAAATCTCCGCAACGCGGGTATCCGTGATGATAATGGTATTCTCGATGGATACGTATCGATACAGGCTATCCATGGATTCCCCCACAAGAACGACCGTATCACCCGTACCCCCTTTTATCTGAATCGTTTTCACCAGAGCGGCTCCTGAATCTTATCGATAACCCGGGTGGTTGACTGACCGCCGGAGGTTATGCTTCTGAAGTAGTAGCGGCCCAGTTTTTCGTGGGCGTCTAAAAGTAACTGTTCGGTCGCTTCCCATGAAATACATTCATCTGTAATGGAAACCCCATATTTCAAATCAGCATGACTGCCGGTAAATTTCTGATTCCCCTCATGGAGATTGCTCTCCAGCATCATTCCCATGATCGCATCGTTGCCATTGATAAACTGATGAAGAATGTTTCTCCAAACTACCGCTTGACCCTGATATCTCTTTTTGGAATTGGCATGCGAACAATCGACCATGATCTTGGCCGGAAGATCCCTGGATACTAGATCGAGATGTGCCTCCTCGATACTCAAAGCGTCATAATTCGGACGATTGCCACCCCGAAGAACCACATGGCCACTTGAATTCCCGATTGTCTGGACGATACAGGTCTGTCCTTCCTGGTCGATGCCAAGAAAAGCCTGGGGTGCCCTGGCCGCCAGCATGGCGTTGATTGCCGTTGAAAGATTACCGTCCGTAGCATTCTTAAAGCCAACCGGCATGGATAGACCGCTTGACATCTCCCGGTGAATCTGGGATTCGGTGGTTCGAGCACCTATAGCCGCCCAGGAAAGGAGATCGTCCACATACTGAGGTGTAATGGTTTCCAGGAGCTCTGTTCCGGCCGGCATGCCTATTTCCGTGATGCGACGAAGAATTCTTCTCGCCTTTCGCAGGCCCTCCTGAATATCGCAGGTGCCATCGAGATTAGGATCATTGATCAGCCCCTTCCAGCCCACCGATGTCCTTGGTTTTTCAAAATAAACCCGCATAACGACAACCATGGTCTGTTCGACTTTTTTCCTCATTTCATTCAGCCGTTCAGCATACTCATATGCGGCCTTTTCATCGTGAATCGAACAGGGACCTACAATCACCAGAAGCCGTCGATCTATACCCTCGAGGATATTATCGATACATTTTCGACCGAGAATAACTGTTTTTATGGAAGATTCGTTTACCGGGAGCTCTTCTTTCAGGGCTTTCGGCGGCACCAGTGGTTTATAGCCACCAACTCTTAAATCCTGTACCTGCTGCATCATACTTACCTTTTTATTGCTTGAGGTTATCCCAATGTTGCAAAAGGCCGTGCGGTTTCCCCCACGGCCTCAAAATAAAAAAGCCGTGGGCTTCGGCCTGCCCACAGCTTTTTGCGCTTTTTCTTTTTCAGTCTTTTCAGCGCAACTCAGGCAGGCCGGTTTTATAATAAAACCAGTAATAATAGTCGTTGCCTGAATTGAAATACTTCACTGAAAATCCTTTCGATCTTATTTGAGCCCGTTTACAGGAACGCTCGAAGATTGTCAAGGTATTTTCCTGGCTATGCCCGGACAACTTCCTTCACAATCCCATAGGAATGCTCAACTT
>JAOZSO010000126.1:2867-8406 GCA_029939655.1 Desulfobacterales bacterium | reverse complement strand
CCTCCTGCGGGTACCCTTGCTGATTCAGGAAGCATTCGACAACAACGAAATGGGCCGGTTCTTCAGCAACCGATTTCTCCTGGTGGGGCTGTCCATACCGGTCCTGCTCCACCTGTTGAACGGCTTGAGTTTTTACAATCCTTCCATACCCTCGATTCCCACCCTGGTTATAGCAGGTAAATATTTTCCAAAACTGGGCCTCTTGTCCGGATTCTATAAACTGAAAATCTATTTTTACCCGGCATTCATCGGATTCGCTTTCCTGACCTCGAAACAGATATCGTTTTCCTTCTGGTTTTTTTACATTGCAGGTGCCCTGTTGTTCGGTGCCCTGTCGTTTCTGGGGGTCAACATCCCGGCCGGCGCTCTGGGCGTGACCTTCGGGCCGACCATCTCCAGGCCCGAAGAGATGCAGATGATCGGCGCTTATGTCGTATTCTTTGTTTTTATCGCGTGGCTGGCCAGGTTTCATTTACTGGATATACTTCGTATGGGATTCGGACTGAAGAAGGAGGCCCACCCGGAAAATGAATGGCTCTCCACGCGCATGGCTTTCTGGGGAACCGTTCTGGGTGTGCTCGGTATTGTTCTCTGGTGCCATTTTGCCGGTGTCCCTTTCCTGTTTTCCTTTATGGTCGTGGGAGCCTTTTTCCTGTTCATGCTGGTGGCCACACGGGTGATCTGCCAGGGGGGAATCGCCTATTTTACCCTGACGGCTGCACCCATTGATGCGCTCATGGCAATGTTCGGACCCAAGGCATTCACCCATATGGGTCTTGTTGTTTCGGCGGTTATTCAGAAGATGCTCTTTGTCGATCTGCGCGAATCGCTCATGCCGTCTCTGCTCCACGCACGAAAAATATCGGACGGCACCAGCAGCAACCGGCGCATTTTTATTGCCATCATCATCACGCTTGCCCTGGGTATTCTGGTTTCCTTTCTGGCCATGCTTGCACTGTGCTATAAATTCGGTATTCGGGAACTCCAGTTCGACTGGGCCAGCCGCACGACACTGGCTGTTTACGACAATATTTTCAATTTGATGGAAACGCCAGCTGAATCCGGTCAATGGGTTATGACCTTTATGCTGGTGGGTGCGGCGTTGATGCTGGTCCTGGTGATCTGTTATCACCGTTTTTACTGGTGGCCGATACACCCCATCGGCTATTTGACGGCCTACAGTTCCGCCATGTGGTATCTGTGGTTCTGTTTCTTTATCGGCTGGCTCTGCAATGCCCTGTGCATGCGCTATGGTGGTGTCATGCTTTACAAAAAGGTGCGTTATTTTTTCATCGGTCTCATTATTGGGGATTTTCTGATGGCGGGAACCTGGGCCATCTACGGCCTCTTCAGCGACGCAAGCTATAACGTGATGCCGATTTAAAGAAAATAAGGGTTGGAGGCTTGGAGGGTTCGAGGGAAATAGCGTTCGTTGAGTTTCTTGGGTTCATTGGGTTGAAGAAACGGAAATGTGTTGAAAGCTTTATACCGATCGCTATTAGCAACACAATAAGCACAACGAACACAATGAACACAATAAACAAGTAGTCAGGGGTCAAGGTTTTTAGGTTAGGGGTAGAGCATTTTTTCTCGGAAAAAACAACGAATAGACCATTCACTCTAAAAAGCGACATTGTCGCGTTTAATAAAATTGTGGAACAATTTTATGTACGAAGACAAAGAACTTCAGGAATATAGAGATCTTCTCAAGACACCGGATCATTTTGAGGAAGGATTCAGCTGGAAGACGGTCGTGGGAGCCATCTTCATCGGGTTCCTCATGATGCCCGGCAGCATGTACCTGCAGCTGGTGATCGGTGCAGGCATCGGACCGGCGGCACGATGGGTTACGATTATCCTGTTTGCCGAACTAGCCAAGCGTTCTTACAGCGAGCTGAAACAGCAGGAAATTTTTCTGCTCTACTATATGGCCGGGGCTGCGTTGGCAACCCCCTTCCAGGGACTGCTGTGGAGCCAGTACCTGGTACAATCCGATGCCGCCCGCATGTTGGGCCTGACCGAATTTATTCCTACCTGGATAGCGCCCGGCGGCGAGTCCGAGTCACTGCTGCAGCGTTCTTTCTTCCATCGGGACTGGATGATTCCGATCCTTCTGCTCATGGGCACACAGATCATTCAACGTATCGACCAGTTCGGCCTGGGATATGCTCTCTACCGCATCACGAGCGATGTGGAGAAACTTCCCTTTCCCATGGCCCCGGTAGCTGCCCTGGGAACCATGGCCTTGGCTGAGTCAACGGAAGAAAGAAAGAAAAGCTGGAAGTGGCGGGTCTTTTCCATCGGTGGTGTGATAGGTCTGGCATTCGGGACCATCTATGTGGTTCTCCCCACCCTCAGCGGCTTAATCCTGATGGAACCGATTCGCCTGATTCCGATTCCCTGGATCGAGCTGACCGGGCATACCGAGAACTTTCTACCCGCTGTGGCCACCGGCATTCAACTTGACCTGGGTCTTGTCTTTATCGGCATGGTGCTGCCATTCTGGGCAGTCATCGGTGGTCTTGTGGGCCTGCTCATCACCGTGGCGGCAAACCCGACCCTGCACCATTTTGGCATCCTTACGCGTTGGCATCCGGGAATGGAAACCGTCGATACCGTATTTGCCAACAATTTCGACTTCTACTTGAGCTTCAGTATCGGTCTGGGCCTTTCCATCGCCTTTATCGGCATCTGGCATGTGATACGTTCCTTTAAAAAAAGCTCGACACAACAACGTGGGACACTCAAGGACCTGTTTCATCCGCCTCCGGGCCGTGGTGATTTTAACTTCTGGATCTCCATCGGGATCTATGTGTTTTCCACCATTTCCTACGTGCTGCTCTGTGTCTGGCTGGTACCCAATTTCCCCTGGATATTTTTTCTCTTGTATGGATTTATCTACACACCCATCGTGTCCTACATCACCGCCCGTATGGAAGGAATTGCCGGACAGTTTGTAAGTCTTCCTCTGGTTCGGGAAGCCAGCTTTATCATGGGTGCCAAATACTTCGGTTACCAGGGAATTGAAATATGGTATGCCCCCATTCCGATCCATAACTACGGCGAGGCCACCGTCAATTTCCGCCAGATCGAACTGACCGGAACCAGCATCCGTGGTATCATCAAATCGGAAATCGTCGTCTTTCCCGTGGTCATGACGGCCAGCCTGCTGTTTTCGCAATTCATCTGGCGCCTGGCCCCCATACCCTCCAATGCCTATCCGTATGCCCAGGAACTGTGGCATCTGCAGGCCCTCAACACTCTGCTGATGCAGACATCCACCCTGGAAGGAAACTCCTTGTTCTACCAAGCACTCAACTGGATATACGTGGTGGCCGGCATGGGCCTGGGTGTTGTCACCTATTCCATTCTGGTCATGCTGGGGCTACCCATCCTGCTGGTGTACGGCATGGTCCGCGGACTGGGGCAAAGCACACCCCACGGCATGATCCTGGAAGTCATCGGCGCACTGCTGGGGCGATTCTATTTCTATAAACGATACGGCAGCATGTGGCGACAATACGCACCGGTTCTTCTGGCGGGTTTTTCCTGCGGTATGGGGCTGACCGGTATGTTTGCCATGGGGGTAACCCTTATTCTCAAGTCACTAGGGCGGCTGGCTTATTAACCCCAAGATAGAATCAGAGCCGCACTGACCGGCACAATCCCTTCCTTGTCGATGTTGTCCTGGGCCCGCGCCATGGCCACAGGATAAATAGTGAAAACCATCCCGAAACAAACAGTCAAGGGCAGCAGCACACTCAGGCCCGCCCGACCAGCACCGCTATGAGCCAATCACACCTCCTTGATAGCATACCACATTGTGGTTATTCTGTATTCTATTCCCAATGGGGCCAACTTTGTCGGTACGATTGAAGAATTAGCAGCGCGTGATCGACAAGCCATAGGCCTCCTTTAAATAAAACCTAAGATGAGCGTTTAAAATTTTAAGAATATTAGATTTAGAAATAATTTCAAAAGAATCGATCCATTTGAATTCTTAAAATTTGAAACCCGTTGGGATTGCCGATCTTACCGCATCTACGGCGTCAGATGCCATACCGCATAGTTCACTATAGCGGAACAGCATCTTCCTTGTAGCTACGGCAACCTCGACAATCGCTCAACTTAGTTAAAACATAAGATTCCATACTCCGAATAAGGAGGGCGTAAAAATGAATTCCACAAATACAAAAAATACCGATAGCAGTAAAAAAAAGATTGAACAGGGTAAAGTAAAAGAATTTGAGACTAACTTTCGAGGCAGCGTTCTACCTGCCGGTAATCATGGATATGATCAGGCCTGCAAGATATGGAATGCGATGTTCGACAAAAAACCGGCGATCATCGCCAAGTGTGTCGGGACCAGCGATGTCATAAAGGCTGTCAATTTTGCCCGCGACAATGATCTTGAAATCTCAGTAAAAGGCGGCGGCCACAACTCGGCCGGGACCGCCGTCTGCGATGACGGTATGGTTGGTTGCACGCCACGCGCCCCCGCTTCCGTTTTTGCCAGATGAGGTACATGGAAAAATGGTGGTGATCGTACCGTTTGTATGGCTGGGAAAGCCGGAGGAGGGCAAAAAACTCATCAAGCCGATTCAGGATGCAACAAAATCGCTGGGTGAGGGTTTTGGTATGAATCCATGGGTCGGCTGGCAGTCGGGGTTCGATGGTCTCGTTGGTCACGGCGCCCGAAATTACTGGAAATCGCATCACTTGAAAGATTTCAGTGATGCATGCATCGATGAAATTGTCGATTTTGCCGGCAGATTGCCATCTGAGGAATGTGAAGTGTTCATCCCGCACATGGAAGGTGCCCCCAGCCGCATCCCCGAAAATGACACAGCATTTTCTCTCCGCAACACCCCTTTCGTGCTCAATATTCACACACGTTGGCAGGAAACTGCGAATGATGAAAAGTGCCTGAAATGGGCCAGGGAATTTCATGAAAGGACTCAGAAATTCGCCAAAGGAGTTTACGTGAATTTCCTGAGCCAGGAGGGTGAAAACAGAATCAAGGAGGCATACACGGGTGAGGTGTGGGACCGGTTGGTCGAGGTAAAGAATAAGTGGGACCCGGAAAATCGATTTCACATGAACCAGAATATCAAGCCTTAAAATGAACCACCATAAATCAAAAAATGAACCCAAGGATGATTTAAGAAAGCTACAGGAGAAGAACGCTCAAATTCAAAGACGTTTGGATGAGGTGACGCAACAAAATCAACTGCTTCACAACCGGTTGGATGATAAAAACCGCCAGTTTGAATCAGAGTGTACTCAAAAGATTCAAGCAGACAAAGCCATGCAACTGGCGGAACTTATTATTGATAACAGCCCTGTGATCGTGTTTCGCCGTATGGCCTCTGAGGATCCAAAACTACGGAAGATGGTTTACGTATCTCAAAATATTTCACATTTCGGATACACAGCGGCTGAAAGAAGTCATCCGAAAAAATGCCCCTTATAGCTCTGAGACGATTTTAAATAAAATTTTTCAAGAGTACACCCAATTTATCCAAGGCACCCAACCTGA
>JAOZSO010000126.1:0-2767 GCA_029939655.1 Desulfobacterales bacterium | reverse complement strand
AAATTCGTCTAAACATCAAGGTTGGCCGGCTCGTAATATCTTTGCGGGTGTTTGCACGAAGGGCATTTCTTCGGAGGTTCGGTCCCTTCATGGACGTATCCGCATATGCTGCACTTCCACTTGATCGAGTGCTCGCGCTTGAAGACGGTACCCGCCTCGACCATTTCAAGCAATTTTTTGTATCGCGCCCTGTGGTGCGCCTCGATTTTGGCCACCTGCTTAAATGCCATGGCAGCAGCAGTCTGCCCCTCTTCCTCGGCCGTTTTAGCAAATTCAGGGTACATACTTTCCACTTCGTGGTCTTCCCCGCCCCATGCCGCCCTGAGATTTTCGATGCTGTCCCCGATGCCCTCCAGTAGCAACAGGTGATCTTTGGCATGCTGCATTTCATTCTCCGCCGTTTCCTCGAAAATTTTGGCGATATAACGGTAGCCCTCTTTTCTGGCAACTTCGGCAAAAAAAGTGTATTTGTTTCGTGCTTCGGACTCTCCCGCAAAAGCAGCCTTCAGGTTTTCAATCGTCTTACTCATGTTCTCTCCTTTCGTTGGATATTGATGACTTATCATCAAGAATTTTTCGTTTGTCCAGAATTATTTGTCAAGGGTTTAAACAGTCGCCGTCTCCTTATTGACATCATCATCGAAATTGACGTCCTCTGTCGCAGAAGAAATGCTACTATACAACGCCTTGAAGCTCTCCCGTATCTCTTCCAAGGGCACATCATCATACTCACCCCGTAACAGAATGTAGTCCATATGCTTATTGCCGTCCAGATCAAAGGGGTGGTAGATGGAATCGTTTTGTCCGTCGAAGTCCAGCGTTCTCAGACGAAATTTTTCACACAGTTCGATATTGAATGCGGGTGTCGATTTTACCCACTTTCCGCCAAGGTGGATGGAGGTGTAGCCGTGCCAATGAAAAATGTCCGTTTTCATCTGCTCTCGCATACGTTTTGTGGACAGGTGGTTCCGGACATCGGCATAGCCAACACGTGCCGGTATACCCATCACCCGGCAGCAGGCTGCCAGAAGTGCGGCTTTGGGGACACACCATGCTTCACCGACTGCCAGAGTCGTGGATGCTTTGAGGCCGTTTACGGAAAGCTCGAACTTGTATGGGTTGTATCGAATTCTGTCCCGGACCGCATAATAGAGACTCACCGCCTGGTCTGTAGGGCTGCCGGAACTGCCTACATGCTGATGGGTGAATGCCTGAACAGTTTCATGATCTGAGTCGATAATGGGTGTAGGCTGCAGGTGCTGTTTTTTTGGATTCATCTCAAGTCTCCCTGTTTTAACCTGTTTTTTTGTTACGACAAAAAGAGAACTACCCCCAACACATCCTGGAGAAATTCTCAGAGAAGATTTTATGCCGGATTTCGATTTGAGCACTTCTTCAATGGCTAAAGCCTTCCTGTCAAGGTTTCGCCTTACTATGACAGCCAGGCGTAAAGAGCCAACATTGGTTCATTACCGGGCCGCTTGCCCTCTGCACCGCCTGCTTGTCGTCCGATGATACTACCAGCTTCAACGCGCACCCAAGGTTCGTTGCCTGATTTCCATTCTGGTGATCCACCAATCACAAGAAAGACTCCTTCCGATGGATAGATAGTCAAGGGATATGTGATGCCGGGACCGAGCAATAGAACGCCAAAAGACAAGACTGAGCTGCCAGTTAGACCTAATTCGCTATAAGCGTAATTGTCCATAAAGTCGGCACCCATATTCTCTACGGTGTAACGAGGGTTTTGAACCCATCGGAGCGTTGATTGCAGATCTCGAAAAGTTTTTATCAAAGATACTGCCGGGCTGGTTTCCCCAAGATCAAGGGCGCGAGCGAAGTGGCGGCACACAGGTTGTTGAGAGGCTTCGGATGGTTCTGAATCCAGCCGGAGTTCCGGCAATAGGGTAAGCACACGTTTCAGGATCGGGGCTATAGCAGTACCTTTGTCAAGTTCAGCTTCAAAGGTCACCCTTGCAGCGTTGATAAGGTCCATCGTCGAGCTTTCAATTTTATTCTGTTCCATATCGTTTGTCCTATTCTGTTCAATTTTGGTTATCAGGATCCTGTGAGTTGAGCATATCTGCAATTAGAATCTATCTTATTACCGATACAGATAACTCATTTCTGACAGAAATGCAAAAAAGGATAAATCCTTCAGAATGGGAAATATCCTTATCCATACCGAATCACCTAATAGTGGCTGTTACAACAAACTGAAAATTTACTGGGTTATGTCAACTGCCTGATATCATTAGGATATTTATGCTCTGTTACAAAACCTCTAGCGCAGAGAGTCCGCCTGGCTTGATCAAATCACCGCTTTTCGGCAATGGTCAATAATCTTTAGATCATTTTTACATCTGGGTTTGATGTACTGTATCATCGAGATCTATCCTCAACTTATCGTAATTACAATAATTATTACATGTGTAGATCGCAAGTGTCAAGTTGTTGATAAGCGCGTACATCTCGCAGAAATATAAGATTTATGAGTTACAAATCAATTGATGTGTCAAACTGTAGAAAGGACGGTCTTGCCTGTTATGGGATGTCCCCTATTACAAAACATCTAGTTGGGAGGAGTCGCCAGGATTGATGGAATCTCCAGTTTTCCGCAGAGGTCAAATGCAGAGGTCAAATATCGAAGGTTTCATTTTTAAACTGCTTCTGCATGCAATTTCAGGCCAAGCGCCATAATAACCTTGAGAATCGTATCGAAATTAGGGTTTCGTTCTCCTGAAAGTGCTTTATAAAGGCTTTCGCG
>JAOZSO010000125.1:0-8605 GCA_029939655.1 Desulfobacterales bacterium | reverse complement strand
GATAAAATCAGTGGTGAAACCATGGCCCAGATTATTAAAAGTCGTGGCGGAAAGCAAACTCATAAAGGGTGTGCCCAGTGCATCATCAACTGCTCCAATGAATATGTGGATGAACAGGGGAAATACGTCACCTCCTCCCTTGAGTATGAGACCATCTGGTCGATGGGGGGGATGCTTGGCAACAATGATCTTGACGCCATTGCACAACTTGATTTTCTTTGTGATGATATTGGATTGGATACAATCAGTACCGGAGTAGCAATTGCCGTCGCCATGGATGCCGGGTACAAGGAATTTGGTGATGCCGAGGCCGCCATTGAAATGGTTGAAGACGTTGCCAAAGGCACGGAATTCGGAAAACTTATTGGACACGGACCCGAACAGGTGGGCAAGCATTTTAATCATGACAGGGTTCCGGTGGTGAAAGGACAGAGTATTGCAGCCTATGACCCCAGGGCGATCAATGGCATGGCGGTGACGTACGCCACAAGCCCCATGGGCGGTGATCATACCGCAGGATTTGTGGTGGAAACGAATCTCGAAGCATTCGGTGGCACCCTGGATCGCTTTTCCGCTGAAGGCCAGGTAGAAGCATCCAGGAACGCTCAGATACACATGGTTCTCGTTGATACAGTAGGTATCTGTGACTTTGCCCAGACTGGATTTGGTGCTCCTGACGGTGTTGGAAATGTCTGTAAAATGGTAGTGGCTAAATCCGGAAAACCATTTTCTGAAGAGGACTGGACCGATATTGGAAAAAGAGTTCTTCAAATAGAGGTTGAATTCAACAGAAAAGCCGGGTTTACCAAAGAACAAGATCGTCTGCCAAAGATGTTTTATGAAGAACCACTGCCTCCCTATAACAAAGTAGTTGTTATCTCCGATGAAGAAATGGATACGACATTTAATTTTTTTAAGGAATGATGTGTCATTGAGATTGACTGTTAAACTATATGGAACACTGAGCCGCTCTTTTGATGGATATGATCATTCGAGCGGCTTTGAGGTCATTATGCCGGAGGAGGCGTCTATTCATGACCTTTTGGAATATTTGAATCTGCCGTCTGAACGATTAGGAATGATCAGCATGGACGGTAGGCTTTTGAACAAAAAATCCCGCCTGAAAGATGGCGCTCAGATCAAAATCTTTCAACCCATTTCCGGAGGGTAGCATTTTTAAAGAAATAGACCAGATAACTCAAAATCAGCCCGGTGCAGTGATCCAGGTATCGGTGCCGCTCCAAAAGAGTTGATCCAAATGAAGGATTCGAGGGGTCCAGGGTTCGAGTGACACGAAGTGAAGCATCAGCGCTCAATACTTAAGAATTATAAAGAGTTAAACGTTTGGCAAAATTAACCTTTGTGCTTGAGCGGCAATGTAAAGCTTAAAATGCTGCCGTGGTCCGTCTCACTTTTTGCCCAAATCTTACCACCGTGGGCTTCGACGATCTTGCGTGAAATGGTCAGGCCCAGGCCGGTGCCTTTGGTACGCCCCTGTCTGCTGGCGGATGGTGAGGTATGAAATTTTTTAAAGATGGTTTCCAGCTCATTTTCAGCAATTCCAATACCGAAATCTGTAATGCATATTTTTACCCACTGTCCCTCAACATGGGTGCTGATATCGATCCTGCCGGATGGAGGCGAAAATCTTATTGCGTTTTCAATGAGATTTACCAGCACCTGCTCGATGCGTTCAAGATCCATTTCAAGCCAGATTGGATTTTTCCTGGGATAGGTCATCGTGATTGAATGTTCCTTTGCACGTAAACTGAGTATTTCGATTACCTCTCTGATTAACACAGCCAAATCGTTTTCTTCAAAGTTCCATTCCACTTTGCCGGCCTCGAGTCGCGTCAAGTCCAGCATGTCCGAAACCAGATGGGTCATCCGCAACAGATTGTTATCAATGATGGAAAGATAACTTTTGTTCACATCTTTATGAATGGTTCGTTTCAGGTAATCCAACCCACCCTTGATAGCGGTGATAGGTGATCGTAGCTCATGGGACATGTCTGTGATGAAGTCGGTTTTGAGTTTGTCCAGTTTTTGCAGTTCTTGATTGACTTCGAACAGTTCCTGAGTGGCCTGTTCGATTTTTTCCTGCATGTTCTCCTGATTGCGAGCCAGCTTGGAGCGCATGGTGTTAAAGGACTGGCCAAGACTTTCGAACTCATCGCCGGTGTTCAGATTCATACGCGCATTGAGGTTGCCGTTGCTGATTTCGGATGTGACTGTTTCAAGCTTGTTGAGGGGTTTGATCACTACCTGTCGCAAGATAAAAAAAAGCATCCAGACAGTTAATAAAATGAGCCCTATACCGGCTGCGGCCAATTTAAATTGATCTTTCCGCAAGGTTTCATGGAACCCTTCAACCGGAAAAGAGATGCTTAAGCAACCCCCGATGGTTCCTTTGGAAAAATCTTTATGGCATCGCAGGCAGGCATCGTCTACGTAAAGCGGCACTGAGTAGCGAAATTCCTCTGCTTTGTCTTTTGTGTCAAAATGGTAAACTTCTTTTGTGGCCTTATGGATAAATTCGTAAAGGGCCATCTTTTCAAAAGCATCGGGGCTGTTCTGGGGGTTCATGGGGTTGATGCCGGCCAGGCGGAATCGATACAGGTTCTCTCGCATTGAATATATCGAGAGCTTTTTCGTGACCATGGACGGAGTAAACCGCTGAAAGACGCCGCGAGCAGTTTTCATTTGGTCATCGTAGAAATAGGGTGTGTCTTTGGCACCATAGCTGTCCCGAGCCACCATAATGCCACCGCAATCGGAGACCCACTGGCGAGTCATGATAATCTGGCGGGCCAGGATTCGGGCTTGGTTTATGACCTGGTTGGTAGCGTGTTGTTTATTGTGAATACTTGTCCAGACAAAGGTAAGGCTGATTACCGGCACTATGGTAAGAATGATGCCGATTAAGAATTTTCCCTTTAATGAAATCCGAATTTTCCGCATTTTGCTATTTGCTGCTGTGTAGAATATTCGTTCCTATTAACCCATCTGTCGGGGGAACGTCAACAAGACAGTCCTTTTCTTTGATAAGCTATGTAAAGTTGACGTCGATTGTGATACGAAATTAAAAAGATGTTTTGACATACTTGCGGGAAAACCGGCTTGATGCCAAAATAAACCAACCTAAGTTGAGCCATATGACGGATAACCCTATCCAGACGATCCTTGTGATTGATGATGACAAAGATATTGTAAAAACCATCAAGGGCAATCTTGAACTGGACGGCTATGCTGTGCTTTGCGCTTACGATGGACGCCAGGGTATCGACCTGGTCCGGGAACACCGGCCTCACCTAATCATCCTTGATTTGAATCTGCCGGACATTGATGGTATCAAAGCCTGCCAATACATGCGACGCGAATTTGACTTTCCCATCATCATGCTCACTGCCCGGGATGGCCTTTCCGATATGGTGCTTGGATTAGAGTGCGGTGCTGACGACTACATGGTCAAGCCTTTCAATGCCCTGGAGCTATCGGCGCGTATAAAAGCTGTTCTTAAGCGTACCGAGCGGAGCGTGGTGAAGAGTTGTTTTGAGGGCAAATGTATTACTATTGATTTTAAGTCGCGACAGGTTCAGTTGCATGGCCAATCTGTGAAGTTGACAAAGACCGAATATGAATTGCTGGAACTGTTTGTGAGTTATCCGGCTGAAGTTTTGTCCCGGGATTTCATCCGTACGCAGATATGGCGAGATTCCGAGCTTTATACGCATAGCCGTACAGTGGATGTTCATGTTCAGCGGTTGCGAAAAAAACTGGAGATCAATCCCAATGATCCCCGTTTTATCGTGACCGTGGCCGGAGTGGGGTATAAATTTATGGCCGATGAGGAGCCAGAAGATTAACCCTACAGTTGCACAAACAACATGGCAAAGCATAGATAATGAGTTGTTATTATATACAATCAGGCGCCTTGACTCTGAAGCCCTCCGGCTTTTGCAACGACAGGGTTAATATGAGGATGAAAACGATGGAACAGGATTGTAACAACTTTTACAAAACCGTTCCTTGATATTGATAGCCGTTCTACTGGATAAGTATGATTACAGTGTAGTAGATGGGTGATAATTGTGATCAGTTATAAAAAAGTTGCACGAATTCAAAGGAATTGGTGAAATGACAGATTCACAAAAACCTAAGAAATCAGTCAGTAAAAAGGGATGGTGGTTTGGCTTAGGGTTGGGAGCTGTTTTAACTGTCCTTGTCGTGTTGGCATCGGGCTTTATGATCGAGACCACCAACACCGATACGTTTTGTGTCTCCTGCCATGCCATGAATCCCTTTCGTGACTCTTGGAAACAGGCTGTTCATGGTGGTGAAAATCCACAGGGATTCGCCGCCCAGTGCGTGGATTGCCACTTACCCCATGGAAACTTCATTGAGTATGTCACCGCCAAAGCCGTCACCGGCACCAGTGACGTGATCCAGAACATGATCATTGATGTGGCAGAATTTGATTGGATGGGCAATTCGGAAAAGCGTCGCATGAAATTTACCTATGATTCGGCCTGCCGTCGTTGTCACCAACAGCTGGATGCGGCACCTGGGATGCCCAGGGGCGGTTTTTTGGCCCACCGTGCTTATTTGCGGGGAGACACCACCAAGAAATGTGCCGAATGTCATCCCCATGTGGGGCATAAAAATATGGCCGAAATGGTGGGTCGTTACTTTAGAAATTTTAAAAAGCAGATATAGTCATAATATTTGATGATGGGGTTTAACCTAATGGGTCATTTAAATTTGCAGTGAGTAAAAGGAGGATGGTATGAAGCTGACGCCAGGCAAAATTGGGATCTTGGCACTGTCTGTACTGGTAGCCGCCATAGCCGTATCAATCGGCGCCGAAGAATATCCCAACATTCCCAAAGAATTGGTTATTAAACGAGGCTTTACCAAGGAAGCGCTGCAGTGTATCGAATGTCACGCCGGGAAAATACCCGGCACGGTAGAAAGCTGGAAGAAAAGCAGGATGAGTCATGCCGGGGTATCCTGCTACGACTGCCATGTCGTGGATAAATCATCTCCCATGGCCAGCCAATGCGAAGGGATCAAGGGAACGAGCACATTTATTTCACCCATGGTTTCTTCCAAAACCTGCTCCCGCTGCCATCCCCAGGAAGTGGAGCAATTTCTAAAAAGCGGCCACGCTGAATTGGCCAGCGGCGCGGTAACGAGTCCTGAAAGGGCCGGCCTCAGCAAACTTCAATTCTATTATGAAGGCGGGGGATTTATGACCCAAAAGAAATTTACCTGGGTCTATGGTACGCCAAAAGAAGCTACAGCCATTGAACGTGCCCCGCGTGCTTCCGGATGTCAGCCTTGTCACGGCACCACCGTGGAACTGGGCCCGGACAACAAGCCGATTAACGAAACCTGGCCTGGTGGCGTGGGCACCATCTATCCGGATGGCTCGATCGGAACGTGTACGGTGTGCCATGAACGGCATACATTCAAAAAATCCGATGCCCGTAAACCCGAAGCCTGCGGCGCCTGTCATCTGGGTCCGGATCATCCCAACGTCGAGATCTATCTGGAGAGCAAGCACGGCCAATTGTATCAAACCCAGGGAGAAGATTGGGAATTTGACAGCCCGCCGGATGCCTGGGAGCCGGGCGACTATACAGCACCCACGTGTGCTACGTGCCACATGAGCGGCATCGGCGATCTGGCCACCACCCATAATGTTCAGGAACGGCTCAAGTGGGATCTGATGCATAAAAAATCAGTGGTGCGCTCCGGCAACCGCGGTGACGGTGTCAAAGGCGAGGAGAAGATGAGAAAGGTTTGTGCCAACTGCCACGGACCCTCCCATATCAAAACACAACGCGATATGCTGGATAATTCCGTGGGTTTGTACAACATGTACTGGGACGGTGCCGTGAAAATGAGGAAAGAACTGGCCGACAAAAATCTGTTGGGACCGGATCCATGGCAGGACGGCTTCCAGGAACTGGAGTACTACCTGTGGCATCATACGGGTCGTAGGGCACGCCAGGGCGCGGCTATGAATGCACCGGACTACGCTCACTGGCACGGCTTTTTCCAGGTCTTCCAGGTTTACCAGGACATGGAGAATATCTACAAAAGCCGTATAGAGACCGGAAAGATCGAAAAATACAGTACGGTGATAAGCTCCGCGCCCTACTAAGAGGATTCCTATAATTAGGTTGTATCGCGGTTTGGTTTCAAACCATTCCTGATGCCCTCTATACCCCAAAAGCCAAATTCCGCCCAGCGGGATTTGGCTTTTTATTTTATAAGATTATTGACACGATGATAAGGAAGATATGTATTGCATATATATTATATGGCAAAAGGTTATGCCCACCCTCGACGCCTTGGATCTGAATCCCTCCGGTTTTTGCAGCATTGGGGTAAAGTCACTGGTAGTCGGCTCTGATTTATTAATAAAGGAGAATAGAACGATGATTGCATGTTGTGGACTGGATTGCTCTAAATGCGAAGCGTATCTTGCTACCCGGGAAGATAATGATCTCAAGCGGGCAGAAGTGGCAAAAAAATGGTCTGTGCAGTATAAGGCCGACGTTAAACCGGAATATATTAATTGTGATGGCTGCAGAACTGGGGGAAAATTATTCTTCTATTCTTCAGACATGTGTGAAATCCGTAAGTGTTGTATGGAAAAAGAGTTAGAAAACTGTGCTGCCTGTGAGATGTATATATGCGACAAACTCAAAGCTTTTATTGCCTTAGCTCCGGAAGCGGGTAGTGCTTTAGAGAAATTACGTATGTGATAACAAATCTATTGTTTTTAGATGATTGACGACTCTATCGTGATGTTTTCTTTCGGTTTTCCATTGGAAAAAACCATTCATTGTCGCTGTGCAATCCGACACCAGATAACTATCAATTCCCTTTTTGATCGCAGTTCGCATGGTTTTTGCGACGCATTGATCCGTAGTAAAACCGCAAACAAGTAAGGTCTCAATATCGTTATCTTCGATAATCTGTTCCAGGTCGCTTCCCACAAAAGCATCAAAGGCGTAACGACCGGTGACAAGAATATCGCCTTCTTTGAACAATTCCTCCATGATCTCCGATTTCCGAGTGCCTTTGGTAAAGACTTTCCCGAATGTTAACCAGGCCAGCCAGCCTTTTTTATTCTCAGGGTCGATGATCAATGGTGCATGGATGATTTTAACCCCTTTTTTTCTGGCTTCGTCAACGAGAGTGATGGTGTTTGCCAGAACATTTCTGGATGTCAATTGACCCTTTATCAGCCAATGATAAAGGCCTTTGGTTGTCCACTGATTTTGGAATTCGATTAAAACAATGGCTGATTTGCTTTTTTCAATATTCATACACGATCTCCTTTCCTCGATAAATTTGCTCCCAGAAAATACGCTGCCGAACTATTTATCCAAAAAAATTATGGCTTAAATAATGTTGAAAGACCCTGGTTTACCTTTTCTAATAGGCGATTCAGCTCTTGCCTATCTTTTTCAGACAGCTTAGCCATTAGTTTTCCAATGTGGCTGTAGTAATCTGGAAGCATTCCACCCAACAAATGCCGCCCTTTTTTTGTGAGTCGTATACCCAATTTTCTGCGGTCCTCCGGATGAGCGACTCGTTCAATAAATGCCTTTCGCTCCAGTCCATCCAATAGGCCCGTCATAGTGGCCCGTTTAACACCCACTTTTTCTGCAAGGGTTGATGGGTTTGTCGCCTTGTCTGGTGTACGATTCAATACGATCAACGTAAGAAAGCGCCCTTGCGACAAACCATACTTACCAAGAATGGCTTCAAAGGCGGTCAATAGATCGCTGCCGGTACGCAGCAGAACCGCGCATGATTTAAGCGCGGAAGGATCCAGGTCAGGGTAACGCTTGGTAAAGTCTTTTAAAGTGCGATCTGATGGAAGGTCTTTGAGGTAAAACATAAGCTTAATTCTCCCTAAGGATTAAATACGGAAGCTAATAATATGCCGCCTAATTATCAATGTCAACTACAATTTAGAGTTTTTCTAAGCCGAAGAAACTTATGGGCGTTTTCTGAGTGGAAATAAATTGCTTGACAAAGAAAACATTTATATATAAATAATTATATTTAAATGTCTAACGAGGATTGGATATGCTTAAATGTGCACTACTTGGTTTTCTGACGTATGAATCGAAAACCGGATATGAACTCAAACAAACAATGGATAAGTCAACCGGTCATTTCTGGCATGCTAAGCAAAGCCAGATCTATATGACACTGAAAAAGTTGGAAGAGGACGGATTGATCACATCTCATTCGGAACATCAGGCAACCCGTCCTGACCGCCGGGTTTATACCATTTCGGAATCCGGCGAAAAGACATTGCGAGAATGGCTTTCACAACCCGTAACCACGCTTGATACTACCAAGCAGCTATTGCTGCTGAAACTGTTCTTCTCAGGAAAACTGGAAAAAGAAACCATTTTGACGCAATTGCGACTGCTGCGCAACCTGCATGAGCAACAGGTTGAACTGTATAAAACCGAATCACCGGATTTTATTAAAGAAATTACGACGTTCCAACCCGAATTAAAACAGGATGCGCACCTGTGGGAGGCGACACGGCGTTTTGGTGAGTTATATG
>JAOZSO010000124.1:2990-8644 GCA_029939655.1 Desulfobacterales bacterium | reverse complement strand
AACTGAACTGAGTGATTTTTCCCGTCAGTAAATAGATATGACCTCAAAGGAGGTATATGAGAGAGCCACCACTCATTCTCATTGTGGATGATAATCCAGCGAACGTAGAAATATTGGAGATGCGTCTCTTGGCAAATCACTACGATATCATCACAGCGACAGATGGCGAGATGGGTCTGGCCATAGCCGTAGAGAAGCATCCCGACTTGATTCTACTGGACATTATGATGCCAAAGATGGATGGGTTAGAGGTGTGCCGACGCCTCAAGGGAGATCCTTCCTTACCATTTATGCCCATCATCCTGGTTACTGCAAAATCAGAATCAAAAGACGTCGTCGCCGGCCTCGAAGCAGGGGGTGACGAATACTTAACCAAGCCTGTAGATCACGCTGCGCTTGTCGCTCGGGTTAAATCGATGCTACGGATAAAGTTGTTGCATGATACAGTACTTGAACAGTCGACCCGGCTTAAAAAACAACTCAAGACCGCTACTAAAATACAATCTTTATTTTGGCCGGAAATTCCAGAACTGGAAGCAGGAGGACATATTTGGGCGGTCTCTGTTCCTGCCACCTATGTTGGTGGTGATTTATATGATGTAATATCACTGCCTGATGAAAGCATACTGGCGTATGTGGCTGATGTTTCCGATAAAGGTGTTCCTGCCGCTCTGATTATGGCTGCTTTATCAACTAAAATCCGCAGTGAATCACGAATTCAAAACGAAATTGACGAGCTCCTTGTATCTATAAATAACAGCCTGTACAACCTGATATCCGAAGAAGGTTTTTTTGCTACAATTGTTCTTGTGAAATATTGGCCAGTCAGTGGGAAAATGCAATTGGCGCTGGGCGGTCATTTACAGCCGTTGTGGATTGTTGAAGACGGTATCGGAAACATGCCTCAGCTGAGTGGAATTTCGCTGGGTATAATGCCGAATGCTCATTTTGAGAAAAAGGAGATTACACTATCTCCCGGAGAATCGGTTCTTCTTTTCACAGATGGTCTTACAGAAGCAGAAAACGAAGGAAAGGAATTATTCGGTAATGAGCGATTGGTTCGATATATAAAAGATAAAAAAGGAACACATATAGGCAAGGGGCTTTTAGATGAAATCAGAAAATGGCGCGGAAATGCAAATGTAAATGATGACTTGACACTGCTTGAGATATGGCGCGATCATGTGTAGTCCTTATTCGAAATCCTACACCCCATTACCTATTGACTTCAAGCGAGGCTCTGTTGTATGCATTAACAATACTACAATCTTGCAACTACGGCAACCTCGACAATCGCTCAATTTAGGCACGATTAAAAAGACGCTCATAAGTGTATTGATATTTTCTGGGTGAATTGTTCCTCATCTCAAGTTGGTTTTACCACTTCATCTATTCACCCGACACTTAGACAGCAAACGTGTATCTGCATAATGGATAATGGGAGGTTTCTCCCTGAAAGTATCTATTAACCCGAAAACAATAAGGAGAGGGATATGCCGGATAGTGTATACAAAGTTATAGAACTTGTGGGCACCAGCGAAGCGTCATGGGAAGAGGCTGCAAAGAATGCAGTGGAAAAAGCGGCCGAAAGCCTCCGGGAACTCAGGGTGGCGGAAATCACGAAGCTTGATATGAAAGTCGAAAACGGCAAAGTCGTTGCTTTTCGAGCAAGAGTCACGCTTTCCTTTAAGTATGGCACATAGCTTTAGCCCGAATATTTACGAAATTACCATAGAGATACAACAAATAAGCCGCGATAAGCGGCTTATTTGTTGTCTGGGCATATTGACATCACCCGCAACATACTATAATTCGCCTAATGATTTAAAGAAATTGAGCTGGTTGACTGAAAGGAAGCTGAATGAGTATTGATGGATATTTTATGGAGAGCGAAGAAGAGGCGCAACGCTTAGATCTAAAGACGGATCCGAAGGTGGTGGACAGGCATGCCCGGTGGGCAGGCCTTCAGCCGGGTATGCGTGTGGTTGATCTGGGCTGTGGATCAGGAAAGACAACTCTTTGTCTCAGCAAAATTGTCGGGACAAAGGGTGAGACCGTCGGGATTGACAACGCCGACCAGCGAATTGAATTTGCAAAGAAGCATTATTCCGCAGAAAAAATTGATTATGTACTGGCAGATATTCGCTCCGATTTAAGCCATCTGGGAAAATTTGATTTTGTCTGGATTCGATTTGTTATGGAATATTACGGGTCTACGGCCTATGAGATCATTCAAAAGGTCAGTAAGATTCTTAACCCGGGGGGGATTCTTTGTCTTATCGATCTCGATTATAACTGCCTGACCCACTTTGGCCTGCCAAAAAGGCTTGAATCAGCCATACAGGGAATCGGGCAGACATTAGAAAAAAAAGCGGACTTTGATCCATATGCCGGCCGTAAGCTCTATTCATATCTTTACGATATGGAATATGAAAATATCGACATGACCATAGAGGCACATCATTTAATTTTTGGAGAGTTGAACGAGGTGGACGCTTTTAACTGGACCAAAAAAGTCGAAGTGGGTGGAAAATTATCAGGCTATCCATTCGACGACTATAAAGGCGGCTACGAAGAGTTCTTTGAAGAGTTTAAAACAATTTTTTCACATCCAAGAAGATTTACCTACACGCCGATCATCCTGTGCAGAGGTAAGAAACCGAATTGATATGAAAAAACTTTTGTTGATCAACCCGGTTGGCCGGAAAAGCGGGTATCTCATGAGCAGATTTTCCACTTTTTCGCCTTTAGGGCTAGCATATGTTGCTGCAGTTACACCTGACAACTGGGAAGTTAAAATAGCGGATGAAAATTTTCAGCCGTTTGAATTTGAAGAGGCTGATCTGGTTGCCATCACGGCCTTTACCAGTAACGCCAACAGGGCATATGAAATCGCCGAGATGTATCGGGACCACGGAACAAAAGTGATCATGGGCGGCATCCATGCATCCATGCTTCCCGATGAAGTGATGATGTTTGCAGATGCGGTTATTGTTGGCGAGGTGGAAGGCATCTGGAAGGAAGTTTTAAAAGATTTTGAAGACAACAAGCTTGCCAAGAAATATATCGGTCCAAGGGTTGATCTGGGAAACTACAAGATTGTTCCCCGGAGAGAGCTGCTCAATCCCGGCTATCTGTGGCAATCGGTTCAAACCTCACGGGGCTGCCCATTTAATTGCCATTTTTGTTCTGTTTCAAGATACCTTGGCAAAATCTATCGCTGTCGCAAAGCCGAAGACGTTCTGAAAGAGCTCAGCAGCATTGAGAAGCGGCATATCGCGTTTGTGGATGACAACCTCATCGGTTATAGTCCAGAGAGCGTCCAGCGGGCAAAAACGCTGTTTCAAGGCATGATAGATCAAAACATGAAAAAAAAGTGGTGGATGCAAACATCCATCAATGCAGCTGACGATGAGGAGGTTGTCGAGCTTGCGGCCAGAGCGGGATGCATGCTTGTCTTTATCGGATTCGAAACCATCAGCCTGACATCATTAAAAGAAATGAAAAAAGGTATCAACGTTAAAACCGGTGTGGACAATTACAGGCGCGTGGTGGATACGTTCCATAAATATGGTATCGGCGTGTTCGGTGCCTTTATCATCGGGAATGATTTTGAAACAAAGGAATACTATAGGGCGCTGGCTGATTACCTGGTTCATTCCGGAATAGATATGTTCCAGGTAAGCATTCTTACGCCATTGCCCGGAACCGATTTGATGGAGGAAATTACCACCTGCGATCGGCTGGTTTATAAAGATTTTCCTCGGGATTGGGATAAATACAGATTTTCTTACGTGGTACATAAACCTAAAGAGATTACCCTGGAAACAATATACGCTGCAGACAACTACATCAAAAGCAGGCTCTACTCTTTCCCAACCTACCAGATTCGGTTGTTGAAATCACTCTTCAGCCTGCGCCGCCTGAAAAGGGCTTATGCGATATACAAGTTTAATCAGGCGCTTAAACTGAGCTGGCAAAATGCCCATTATTATAATAAATATCCTAAAGATATCATGTAAATGAAAGTTTCCTGAGTTCACGCTTCAGGAGTTTTCCCTGCGGTGTTCTGGGAAAAGTGGGTGGGAATTGAGAATGATGCACATTAAGATATTTACAACAGGCGGAACCATTGACAAGGTGTATTTTGATGCAACGAGTGAGTATCAGGTAGGCCCGCCGAATATTTCAGCGGTCTTTAGCGAGTTGAAGCTGGGGTTTACTTACACGATTGAGTCTTTGATGAAAAAGGACAGCTTGGAGCTCACTGATGATGACCGAACAATTATTTGCCGGGCCGTAGCGGCGGATTCTTCCGACAGGATCCTCATTACCCATGGAACGGATACCATGGTTCAAACGGCAAAAATACTTGCCGACATCCAGGGAAAAACCATTGTTTTAACCGGTGCGCTCAAACCGGCTCTTTTCAAAACCACCGATGCTGTTTTCAACATCGGCTGTGCCGTTACCGCTGTCCAGACTCTTAAGCCCGGTATCTACGTTGTCATGAATGGGTGTGTGTTTACGCATGATCATGTCAGAAAGAATGTTCAAGACGGTATGTTCGAAACATTTTAATTAGAAAGAAGACACCATGAGCCAATACTGGAGCCGAATTATTCGTGAGTTGAAGCCCTATATTCCGGGTGAGCAACCCAAAGAAAACCGATATATTAAACTGAATACCAATGAAAATCCCTATCCGCCTTCACCCCGGGTTATCGACGCCATTGTTAAGGCGGTTGATTCCACCTTGCGGCGTTATCCGGATCCGAATTGTGATGCATTGAAGCAAATCATTGCAGTGTATTATGGGCTTAACAAAGGGAATGTGTTTGTGGGCAACGGTTCGGACGAAATTCTGGCGCTCTCCTTCATCAGTTTCTTCAAACAGTCGCTGCCCATCCTTTTTCCGGACATTTCCTACAGCTTCTATGAAGTCTATTGCGGTATCTTTGAAATTCAGAACATCCGTGTACCCTTGACAGAAGATTTCGATATTTCCCTGGTGGACTATGAGCAGCCCAATGGCGGCATCATTTTTCCGAATCCCAACGCACCCACGGGAAAACTACTTTCATTGGAGCAGATCAAAAAACTTTTGGAACAGAATGGAGAAACCGTCGTTATCGTCGATGAGGCCTACATCGATTTTGGTGGAGACACTGCCGTTCAATTGATTGGGGAACATCCAAACCTGCTGGTGGCTCAGACGTTTTCAAAATCGAGATCACTGGCCGGCTTGCGAGTCGGCACGGCCCTGGGATCTGAAGAGCTCATCGAAGGCCTTGAGCGGGCCAAAAACGCCTTCAACTCCTACCCATTGGACAGACTGGCCATTACCGGTGCCGTAGAAGCCATCAGGGACGAAGCATACTTTCGAGCGACCTGTAAAAAGGTGATGGATACACGAGAGCGTACCGTTGCAGCGTTATCTAAGATGGGATTTTCGATTATTCCTTCCGTGGCTAATTTTATTTTCATCAAACCTCCCGGGATACGGGCCGGGGAGCTTTATACCCGACTCAAGGATGATAAAGTTTTGGTTCGATATTTTGACAAGCCGCGTATCAATGAGTACCTGCGTGTCACCATTGGTACCGATGCAGAGATGCAGACCTTTATCGAAAAAACCGCAAAGATCGTTGGGG
>JAOZSO010000124.1:0-2890 GCA_029939655.1 Desulfobacterales bacterium | reverse complement strand
ATGGATGATTATGTCCGCAACAGTCTCGGTTCTCTCCAAGGCGGCATGACAGCTTTTCTGGCAGACCTGGCTGGACAATATGCTGCCCGCGAAGCCACAGGAAAATCCGGACAGACGCGTGACCTGGTCATTCACTATATGTCACCAGGGGTTACAGGCCCCTTTCAAACCACCACCGAAGTGTTACGCATGGATCATCATTCCGCCCTGACACGCATCTACGTGGTTGACCAGGGAAACGATTATCGACTCATGGCGGTTGTCCTGAACAGTGTTACGTTGTCAGATGAGTAATAAAACGAAAAAAACACCCCTTTTTGATGTGATTTTCGAGGTGGTTCGATCCATTCCAAAAGGCATGGTTGCATCGTATGGCCAGATCGCGGCAGTTGTCGGTCGCTGCTCACCCTTGATGGTGGGATTTGCCATGGCAGCCGTACCGTTTGACAGCGATGTTCCCTGGCACAGGGTCGTGAACCATCAGGGAATGATCAGTTCCCGTGGAAACGGTGACGGCGAACAGATTCAACGGATCCTTCTCGAGGCGGAAGGCATCCACTTCGATGAAACCGGCCGTATCGATTTAAACCTGGTTCGGTGGGAGTTTCCTGTCTGTTGATCAATAAGATTATCAGACGATCTCATTGCTATTGAGGGCGTTTGTTTTATACATTTGCTGGTATTTCAAGACGTTTTTAATGAATGTCCTGGTTTGACGAAATGGAGGGATGCCACCGTAATGCCTGACATAACGACTGCCGGCATTATAGGCCGCCAGGGCAAGTTTGGTATCTCCATCGAAACGGTTGAGCAGTTTTTTGAGATAACGAACCCCCCCAGTGATATTATCTTCGGGATCGAATATGTCCTGGACGCCAAGCGATTTGGCAGTATTGGGCATCAATTGCATCAAACCGCCAGCCCCTTTTTTTGAGACAGCCAGGTGGTTATACCGTGATTCTGCCATGATGACGGCTTTGACTAGTGCCGGATCGATTTTGTGTCGTGCCGCGGCAGTTTTGATGATAGTGCTATAAGGTTGATGGGGTGTGCTCAGATAAACGGATAGCGTATTTTTAAACTGCGAGAGGTTTTTGTGACTACTCACAGGAGGGGCACTCTGGGATGGTACCGGCAGTATTGCCGGTGGGATCGACTTGTCCATGAGCATCAGGGCGGCGCTTTGCTGGCTGCTGAGGGCCTCCGGAAGGGAAAGAATGCTGAGAACAAATAATATGGATAGTATGGTTTTTAGGGTATTCATTTGCGACACACAGTATAGTGTAAGGTCTTTGTTGTTGGTTATCCTACATGTAAGAACAGCAAATTTGATGCCAGGTAAGGGCATTTATTTTTCATAATAATATTTATGCGTTATATAGTATGCCGGTCATTTTTATGTAAAACTATACCATTCGACTATGTAAATTATTGACCATATTGAACCGCAATAGCGAGCGAATCAACATTAGACAAAAATATTTTACATAAGTAATCAGCAATAACGATGTGTCAAATACTTTAAACGGTAAACGGTTTGTGTGACAGCATCCGGCCGGCCGGCGGCTGTGGTTTTTCGCCAATCGATGGACGAAGCCGTAAAAAAGGAGAAATAAATGAATTATCAAAATGTTATCGTAACCATCGGGGATGATTTTGTTGCTGAGATTACCCTAAATCGACCTGACCAGTTGAACACTTTTAATACGCCCATGGCCCTGGAACTGGACCAGGCTCTCCATGACCTGGACAAGGAAAAAACCGTTAGGGTTATCGTTATAAAAGGCGCAGGAAAGGCCTTTTGTGCCGGTATTGACGTCGGTGAGGTTTTCGGAAAGAGTACCTTGGAATACCGCACCTGGATTGAACGGATGGAAAACCCTCTGGTAAGCATCAGTCGCATCAGCAAACCCGTTATCGCCCAGGTTCAGGGGGTTGCTGCCGCCAATGGTGCGGGCCTCCTGGCAGCTTGCGACCTGGCCGTTATGGCGGAGAACGCCCGTCTGGGCTTGACGGCCATAAATGTCGGGCTCAACTGTGTGGGACCTGTGGTGCCCGTGTCGCGATCTGTTGGACGGAAGAGAGCACTGGAACTCCTGCTTTTCGGGGAGCTGATCAACGCCGGGAAAGCCCTGGAGATGGGGCTGGTTAACCGGGTTGTTCCCAAAGAGGATCTTGAAACCGAGACGCGGGAATGGGCCAAAATCCTGGCTGCGAAAAGTCCCGTTGCCATCCAGATTGCTAAAAAAGCATTTTATTCAGCCGCCGATCTTGATTACTATAAGGCCTTTGAGTACATGAATGAGGCTTTTGCAAGGCTTTGCAGCACTGAAGATGCGAAAGAAGGCATCAACGCATTTTTGGAAAAGCGGATTGCCGAATGGAAAGAATGCTGATTAAATCTGTCAAACCAGAAGAAATTCTTTAGCCTTTCATCCTTTGAGATGCTGGCCATGTTTCGGCAGGGTATGCCATCATTGTTTATAGTTGGCATACTATTTTGAGGTTTGTAAAAACCAGCGATATATGCCAGTGATTACCGGTTTACAATCATGCTAAAACCTATTGTTTTTCCTTGGTGCTCTCCGGTCTCTTCAAGGTGTTGTTTGTCTTCGCAAAAGGATTTTCTCGATCCGTGGCCCATTGAGCCGGATTGTTCCTGATGTATTCTCGAATGCGGACCATTTCATTCTCGTTGCGGACGATGTGTTCGTAATAATTGCGCTGCCATAATTTACCGGGAAACGGTGTCCACCCGTGTTGTTTGACGCCACGAATATATTCGTTTGTGGTCATCGTTTTTGAGATGGTTTCTAATAGCCGAAGCGACGCAATGCCTTGGTATCCCTGGTCCAGTTTTTCTGGACCCGCACAAAGAGCTTTAAATATA
>JAOZSO010000123.1:0-8660 GCA_029939655.1 Desulfobacterales bacterium | reverse complement strand
GATGCCAGTTTGCGTGGGATCCCCATGTTGGCTTCTTCCACCAATCCATTGTAGGACCGCGAAAAAATGACGACACCGATTTTTTCGGAATCCGATTCGAGTTCGGCCAAGGCTTGTTGCCCGAGTGTTTTCATTTCAGCCGTGCATCGCATTTGTTGCGTATACGCCTCATCAAAAGCTCTCCTGGCAGCCTTTCCGGTAATTCCCATTTCCAATGCTGCCGTGACCATCGGGGGTCCGGCATCTCTCAGGCCGTTTTTCAGATCTAGGAGCGGTTGAAGCGTTCTGACACCTCTTTGCTCCAGTTCTCGAAGTTGTTCGCGAAAAGTCGTTTGCAGAAAAAACGTTTCACCCTGCACAAATGGGCAGACTTGCGAAGACCGGTCGCCATTTTGTGCAGGAATGGATTTGAAATGGGGTAAAAAAATTTGTTCGGGGGGTGGGTCGGCTGTAATCAGGGAGTGAAAAAAACCATGCGAAAGCTCGGCCGGATAACAGAACGGCGCATTGCGCTGGTCGATCCCGCTATGCGAGATATCCGCCGGCAGAACCGGCCGGTAACCGAGCAATGAAAAAAAAGTTGAGTATAACGGATAATAGGTGTTGACCAGGAAACTCCTGTTGATGCCGATGGATCCTTTTTCAGCTTGTTCGTAATGTTGCGGGCCGGTGGCAGCAAATTTTTCAAAAACAAGCTGCTGGCGGGTTCTTACCAGATCAAGCGTGTCAACAGGGTGTTTTATCTTGTGCCGAAGATTGTCATATCGATTACACGCACCACCGAAGGGGTAACGTTGCCCTTCGATTTCGATTATTTCAATGGGGCATTGCCGATCACATTTTTCCTTACCTCCTTTGCAGAAAAAGGGTTTCCCATAGGCAACACGTCGATGGGCCAGGGTTTTCAGCGAGAAGGCTTTCTCTGCTGTCATACCGGCTTCGATGCGCTTTTTGACCACCAGCGCCACACCAAAAGCACCCATGAGCCCCGGCTCCGGGGGAACGATAATGGGCTTTCCGGTAATTGACGCCATGGCCATGGGGACAGCCCTGTTGTAACACACGCCGCCCTGGAGAAAGATTTTGCTGCCGATGGGTCTGTTTCCTTTAACACGATTGGCATAGTTCATACAGATGGCGTAGACCAGTCCGGCCACGATGTCTTCGTGTCGAATGCCTTCATGAATGGCATTTTTGATGTCGGATGATATGAATGCGGCACATTGATCATTGAAATTCGGAGGCTTTTCACCTTTTAATGCCACGGCAGAGATCTCTTCCATATCGAGGCCGAGAGATTCCATGGCGGATTCTTCAAGAAAGGAGCCGGTTCCGGCAGAACAGGCTTCGTTCATGGCATAATCAGAGGGGACGCCATTGGTAATATACGTATATTTGGCATCCTGACCACCGATTTCAAATATTGTATCGACCTGGGGATCAAAATATACCGCAGCCGTTGCGTGAGCGATAATTTCATTGATGACACAGTCGGTTAACGCATGGAGACCGGCTATCTGTCGACCTGAACCGCATACACCAAGCCCGATGATCGATAGGTCGGAAAGTTCCATCCGCTGTTGAACCTGTTCCAGAATCCGGGCATAACATTTACGACTGGCCCCTATGGGGTCTCCATTCGTTCGCAAGTATACAGATGCCAGCAGGGCCTGATCCGATTTTCTTAACAATACCGCCTTGGTTGTTGTGGAGCCTACGTCGAGTCCGAGGATACAGGTATCACCCGGTGTGATCGTATCCATGGTCATTGATTTAAACGTTACCCGATCTTTGAACGAAATCAGCGGTGGCAGGGACTGGAATGAAGTCATCCCTGTCTTAAAGATGCTGTTAGCGTCCGTGATCGGGATCGTTTCGTTTTCGAGTGCCCACAAGGCAGCTCCCATGGCTTCAAAATAGGGACCGGTTTCAGGTACGATGAGACCGGGAATTTCCCGCCGAAGGTACGCCACCATCATATGGTTTTTAACTGTGCCCCCGGTGATCATGATGTTGCGTTTTTCAACTTTTTTAAGAAGCTCCAGAATCTTTCCCGCCATCATTTTACAGAGACCGGCTGTGACCTTTGATTTGGGTATGCCTTTGTTCGTGGCATGTGTGCAATCGGATTTGCAGAAAACGGAACAACGACCCGAGACTTGGTAGGGGGTCGCTTCAACCGCCCATTGAGCTGCCTCGTCCAGGCTGACATTCATTCTTTTGATTTGCTGCAGAAAAAATTCACCTGTTCCGGAGGCGCATTTGTTGCCTGTCAGTACATTAGATATTCGGCCTGAACTGTCCAAGACGTAGACCATAAAAGTCTCACCTCCGGCCGATACAATCGCAGGGCATGAAATACCCTGTGGCTTGATGTAGCCATAGGCGTGCTCTACGGACTCAGGCTCGGAAATGGATGAAAGGTGGATAAACTTACGGAACTTTCTGCCTGTAGCGGCAATCCTGCCAAAGGACCTCAGGTCCAGCGTGCCCAGCGCCGATATAAGTGTTTTTTTTGGATTGCCGTCATGGGGGTGGCGTGAGAAATTGACAATATTGGGCCGGTCGATACCGGCCGTGGTATTCTGTTCCAGCTGGACCATGGAGACGGTTGATGCACCAAGACATATGCCGAGTGATTTCATGGTCCCTCATTCTTGTGTTGACTTGGCCCTCAGGCGCCTTGACTCTGAAGCCCTCCGGCTTTTGCAACGATAGGGTTGGGGTAGTTGAATGTTTCGATAATTTATAAATTATTATGATCCCATGCGCTTGTCAAGTGGTGTCATTCGCCTTGTTAGAAAATATTCAGCTTTCGTTATGGCTTTTTCAAAAGTTCTTTTTTCACGAATCACTGACGAACAATTGAATCTTTTTCATCAATGGTGGAAATAGACATCTTGTCAAAGTCTTTGGACCAGGCTGTAGCTACAAATATCATAAATACTAGCTGTCAGGTCAAGTCTTAATCCTGATCTAAATATATACAGATTATTTGGAGGTAAAATAGATACCCATGAAAGCAATGATACTGGAAAAAATCTGCAGCCTTCAAGAAAACACATCACCCCTGACATTGGTTGAAATGGCACCTCCCGTACCCCATGGAGAGGACCTGCTGGTGAAAGTATCTGCGTGTGGTGTCTGCCACACCGAACTCGATGAAATAGAGGGACGGACACCGCCACCGACGCTGCCCATGATTCCCGGGCACCAGGTCGTGGGACGGGTTCATGGGATGGGACCGGACACACATCGATATACATTGGGCGACAGGGTCGGGGTCGCCTGGATCTTTTCAGTCTGTGGTACCTGCCGCTTTTGCAGTGACGGGTACGAAAATCTGTGCGAGGGCTTCCAGGCAACCGGAAGAGACGCCCATGGCGGGTATGCCGAATACATGACTGTATCAGAGAGATTTGTTTACAGGATTCCGGATTTATTTTCAGACATGGAGGCCGCGCCCCTTTTGTGTGCAGGCGCCATCGGATACCGGTCCTTGCATCTGACGAACCTTGCCATACGCAAGGAGACGTCGGATCAAGGGTGCCTTCTGGAGCTGGATTACGCATCCCACCTGTGGTTAGAAAAGGAGATCAAGAGTGTTGCCAATGTGACGCGGCAGGATGTTAAGGCCTTCCTGGCGCTGGCCGCTGACATCCGCATCAGGCCCGAGGTCCAGGAATTCGCTCTTGCAGAGGCCAACCAGGCCCTGGTGGAACTGAAAGAACGAAAAATCCGCGGTGCGAAGGTGTTGGTGATGGACAGGTAGTTATCCATAAACATCCAATAATATACAGATTTTGCTATTTTTAGACACGGAAGCTTAAGGTTAATTGACATATTTGGGAAATGTTATTGACAATCAGTACCCTATTTTTTTAAAATACGTCCAATATATAGATCGAAAGGGCAAATCCGTTGAAAGGCGGGGACGCAAAGCCACGGGTCTAAAGCTAAAAGCTATGACAGCCGGGCCGCCGAAACCATTTGTTTCAGCCTTTGGGAATGCGTGCCCAGAGGTTTTTTGTTTTTGAGACCCCTTTTATCTATTCGATACATTTAAGTTCAGGTTGAAATTTGGATGGAAGGAGGTGATTGAGCAATCTGCTGGTTACTATTGATGGATGGAATAGCGACAAAGACGATATTGATCAGAAGTCATGGTGTAAATGTGACTGCACATTGTAGTTGAATGAAGCAAAATAAGATTCATCACGAATATATAAAGGAGGAAAACATGAAGAAAAAACTATGGATATGCATCAGCATGTTGGTAATTATACCGGGACTGCTTTTCACGACCTCATGCGCAAAAAAGATCATTAAATCTGAACCAACAGCTGAAGAGGGCACAATGGGTGCAGTTGAAGAGACGGCTGACGTGGATACAGGGTTGGCAGCACAGGATGAGGCTGCCAGAAAGTTGGAAATACAAGCAGAAGAAGATCTCAAGCAGACCCAAATGGCTGAGCAAGCTGCCAGGGATGAAGAAGAGAAAAGAGCTGAAATAGCAGCTGTGCAGATGTTCATGAATGAGGATGTCTACTTTGATTTTGACAGCTCTGCAATCGAGGATGCGGCAAAAGAACTCCTGTCCCGGAAAGCTGAGTGGCTTCGTATGAACCCGGACGCTTCCGTGATTATTGAAGGGCACTGTGATGAACGCGGAACAAACGCCTATAATATCGCCCTGGGTGATCGTCGGGCAGAGAGCGCCAAAGCCTTTCTCTTGGATCTCGGCATTGACGGTAACCTGCTTTCCACCATCAGTTATGGTGAAGAACGCCAGGTAGATACCGGTACGAACGAAGGAGCCTGGGCCAAAAACAGAAGGGTCCATTTTGTGGTTGAGTAATACTGTAGAAATTTTGATAAAATGGGAGGTGTGAAAATGAATAAAGGCGATTTAATCAATGAAGTGGCTAATGTCATATTATCAAAGAAGGAAGCTCAGGCTGCTGTAGATTGCGTGTTTTCAAAAATTATTGAGGCTTTAGGCAATAATGAGTCGGTAAGACTTATCGGATTCGGGACATTTCGGGTTAATAAGAGAAAAGCCAGGGAAGGCAGGAATCCACAAACTGGAGAAACCATTCAAATCGAGGAAAAAATGGTTCCAAAGTTCGCTCCAGGAAAAACAATGAAGGACATTGTAAACCAATAGTCGTTCAGCTTAGGTGGTAATTAAAATGGGCATTCTATCGTAATTGAGGAGTGCCCATTTTTTTTGCGGTTATCTTTAAAGCGAATTTCCGCAGACCGACAAGACAACCCAGCTTGAGTTTTGCGGATAACCGGTATTTATTCATTAAAGCTGTCATTCCCGCGCAGGCGGGAATCCAGTAAGGCACTGGATGCCCCTGGCTAACTACTTGCCGGGGCAGGCTTATCAAGCTTGTCCTCGGCTCGATCGGGGATCCGACATGACGTGTTGAGCTATTTAGTTGCCAGGTTAATAACATCAATATTCTCAACCCTAAGCTGTCGATATTCTTCTTAGCATTCCTGCCACTTTTTGTTTCCCCCAACAACCTTGAAGCAGCTTATCCCTTGACCCATCTAAGCAAATCATGTATTGATTTTATAACACACTTGAATCACACCTGATCTGATACTGAGCCCCAAAGACACACTTGAGCTGGCCTCATTCTCGACCGGAAGCACCTTTCCAAGACCTATCATCTTCTTTACACTTCTAACCGGAAGGTGATCAAATGCCCAACGAACAAAAAGCCATACGCAAACTCAGGGCCATCCTGTCTGTAGATGTTATAGGCTAGGTGAGCATACCGTTTTAAACCAAGATATTCGAGAAACGCGGCACCGCTCAACAATTCAAGGCAAGAAAAACGGAGGCAGTTATGAAAACCAAAATACTTGGAATCCTAATAGGCACATGCATAATGATGGTTTGCGGCATTACGGCGGTTCAGGCCGAAATCAGGGTTGGTATCGCCGGGCCTTTGTCCGGCAGTTCTCTCGCTAATGGCGAACAGCAGGAAGTCGGTGCCCAAAAAGCGTTCGAGCATCTGAATGAAAAAGGCGGCCTCCTTGGCAAAGAGATTGTTGTTATCTCAGTGGACGATGCGTGCGAGGAGCGACAAGCAAAGGCGGTGGCACGGCAACTGGTGAGCGAGGGCGTAAATTTCGTTGTCGGACACCTTTGTTCCGCCTGTTCCCTTGCCGCAAGTAAAATCTATGAAGAAGCCGGGATCATAATGATTTCGCCAGCTTCGACCAATCCCAAGGTCACCGATGAAGGGGGTCCCAATGTATTTCGGGTGATAGGCCGGGATGACCAGCAAGGCACGGTCGCTGGCGACTACCTTGCCGATAATCACGGCAACAGCAAGATTGCGATTATTCATGACGGTCAAGCCTATGGCCAGGGCTTGGCAGAGTATACAAAACGCCAGCTGAACAAACGCGGCATCACCGAGGTTATGTTCGATAGTTATAAAAAAGATCAAAAGGACTACAGGCCTATCGTAGACAAACTCGTCACTAAAAAAACAGATGTACTTTATGCCGGCGGATACTCTGGCGATATTGGAATCATTCTACGCCAGGTCATAAAGGAGCTGCCCGATCTTCGTTTGTTTTCCGGCGACTCCCTTGTGAATGCTGAATTTATGTTCATCGCGGGTCAAGCAAGCAAAGGCACCTTATTTACATTTGGCCCGGATATACGCATAAAGCCGGAGGCTGCAGACGTCGCTGCTGCCATTCGCGAAGAGGATGCCTACGAACCAGAGGGTTATACTTTATATAGTTACGGCGCTGTGCAGGCTTGGGCGCAAGCAGTTAATCAAGCGGGCTCCTTGAACCCAAAGGCTGTCATCAATGCTTTAAGAACAGGCAGCTTTGACACCGTGTTAGGTAAGATTGGCTTTGATGAGAAGGGCGATGTTACCGGCATGAGCACCTTCGTCTGGTATGTCTTCGGCAAGGAAGACTACTCACCGGTCAAATGAGTGGGTTGACGAGTGTGTTAACCCAGTATCATCCAGGTGTCGTAACTCGACAAGATGCAGTCCACAGGAATTGATGACGAGTGGGTGAGCCAAACAAATATGTATCGATGGGTGTTCGTGGACGGCTGCTGCTTGCGTTTCTGGGGATATCCATGTTCTCACTGATCGCTGCAGCATCTGGTTTGTACTCCCTGTCGCAGGTTGGCGGCGCGCTCACAAAAATCACCGCGCAACGCGTGCCCCAAGCGCTGTCCTGGCTGGAGCTGTCACGGCGCGTGGAAAGCGTGGTGCGCGCAGCACCGGCCTTGTTGGTAGTGGACACCGATAACGCACGGGTCGAAGTCTCGAACGAGATCGCTTCGCAAATCGCACAGCTTGAGCCGCTTCTGCAATATAGCAAAAGCTATGAGACAAAAGAGGAAAAAGAATCAATGGCTGCAGTCCTGAGATTAGTCGCCGCCATGACCGATAATCTCGAGCGCCTTGATGAGCTTGTAAAAAAGAGGCTTTCCAGTATCGCGATAGAGGAGAAACGGATTCGTGAACTATCCAGGGCCAATAATATCGCCAAGCGAATGCTGTCGCCTGGTGAGCGCATACTCGGAGCCCAGATGGCGGATTGGAACAGGAGTCAGGAAACAGCCGAAGCAAACCAATTGTCAAACGAAAAGTCGGATCTTGTGAATTCGATCATCAGCTTGATTCCACAACAAAGGGCTGCGCTTCTGGTCGACTCAATTCACAACAACCTCCTGAAAATCACAGATGCCGATACTGCTGAACGTATTGATGTCTTGATATTTCCTCTGAAAAAATCTCTCAAGGAACTGTATGAGGTCTCTCTAGTCGTTTCAAAGCGCATGAAAAGGCGTTTAGCGAAACAAGTTGCGATACTTGAGGGCCTGACAGTGGGCCCGAACAGTCTCTCGCGGGTCAGAAAGAATGAATTGGCCGTCATCATCCAGGCCGAAGAGCTCTTGGCTGTCAACGTGCGACTGTCAAAATTTCTGACCAACAGAGTAGACTTCCTGGTAAATAGCGCGAATTCGGATATTGAGAAAGCGAACCTCCAAGCTGCAGCGATCCAGACGCTCAACCGAAATATTCTAATCGGCATCGCCGCTCTAAGTCTCGTGAGTTCATTCCTCATAGTGTGGCTCTATGTCGGGCGTAACCTGATTGCCAGACTAACCGCACTCAGCGATAGCATGCTCGCGATTGCCGGAGGCAACCTCAGAGCGCCTTTACCGAAACCAGGCAGTGGTGACGAGATCGGCCGCATGGCAGAGTCCCTGGTCGTTTTTCGTGATACTGCGATCGAAGTTGAAGAAAACAATTTGCGCGATATTGAAACGGCACGTCGAAGACTGGTCGATGCCATTGAAAATTCATCTGAAGGTTTTGCATTCTTCGATCCTGAAGACCGTTTGGTGCTTTGCAACACCAGGTACAAGGAACTACTTTACCCGAATAAGGACAGCGACATTGAACCGGGAACGACGTTTGAAACGATCATACGGGGAGCTGCTGAGAATGGACATATTATCGACGCAGAGGGCCGAATAGACGAATGGGTTGCAGACCGTTTGGCATTTCATCATAACCCGGGTGAACCACGGATCCAGCAACGTAGTGGTGGTCAGTGGATTCTGATCACTGAACGCAAGACCGGGGATGGCGGAA
>JAOZSO010000122.1:0-8723 GCA_029939655.1 Desulfobacterales bacterium | reverse complement strand
AAGCAAGATGGTTGAAACCAATGAGACCGATGAAACCAATGAGACCGATGAAACCGAAAATAACCCGACCCCTTCAACGGAAAACCCGTAAGCGGGACCACCAGCACCAATTTCCGGAGCAGGTAATGGAAATGAATGAACATGCAAAAGCCACCCTTCCCCAAAAACAGACCGGTTTTCGGGAGGGCCAAAAAGTAGCCCTGCTCATATCCACTCGAACCGAGATGGGTTATGTCGCCGTCGTCAATGGCACGCATAAGGGCATCCTGTACAAAAATGAAGTATTTCAGCCCTTGAAAATCGGCCAGGAACTTGACGGGTTTATCAAAAAAATACGTGACGATAAAAAATTAGATCTCTGCCTGCAGAAATCCGGTTACAAAACCATCGATGCCCTGTCCAAAAAAATTATGGACCAACTACAACAGCAGGATGGATTTATTGCCGTCACCGATAAAAGCCGACCCAAAAAGATTGCCGATCTTTTCGGCGTCAGCAAAAAAGCATTCAAGAAGAGTATCGGTAACCTGTACAAAAGAAGACTGATCACCCTCGAGAAAAACGGCATCCGATTGCAAAAGCCGGAGAACTTCAGATCCCGCGTTGCTAAGGATTCGAAGTAAAATACTACGACTTGACTTCGGCTGAGCTCAGTCGATGCCCACCCTTAGACGCCTTGACTCTGAAGCCCTCCGGCTTTTGCAACAATAGGAGCGAGTTTTGGCCGGCTTTAAAGCGAATTTCCGCAGACCGTTAAGACAACCCAGCTTGAGGTTTGAGAATAACCGCGACAGGTAAAGGGGTGCGGCATAATGCAGCTGATGCAATATGCCACATGCTCTGTCATTTTGCCCCACCGACATAACCCACTGATATTTATTTTATTTAGCGGTTTTGATATTTTTAGTGCTGCATTTTGCCCCTATTGCCAAGGTCCCCACATGTTTTCAATCAATCCTGGATATCATAATTAATTACTATAATTTAAGGTAGTTAAAATCAATTCATGCCAAACTGGATAGTTTGGCCTGGTTTATGCTATTTGAAATAGGCAAACACACAACACGGGTTCAAATCTCATATATCATCAACAAAAGGAGGAAGTCATGGTTGAGAAAAAAAGAAAAAAAGCCGGACGCCCCAATGTTTTCGGTCTGTCAAACAATCAGTGTGTCTGGGCCAAGGCAGGTGTGGTAAAGTCCATGATGTGCATCAATGCTTTTGATTGTCTCGGCTGTGCCTTTGATCAGAAAGTTCAGACGGATTTCCAGGCCAGAGAAAATGCAGCCGATCGTTCAAGGGCTGCTTTCCGCACACCTCGAATGGGCTTGCTGGAAAGTCAGGGGAAATGCCGGCACATGTTGAGCGGTCGCGTGGATTATAAAATGTGCGCCCATAATTACAACTGCGTAAAATGTCCCTACGACCAGATGATAGAGGACGGAGCCATGATGCCGGCTCTGACACCACCGGTTTGCGATCACGCATCCGGTTTCTCTGTTGCAAGAGATCACTACTACCATTACGGGCATACTTGGGCTCGCGTAGAATACGGTGGTCGCGTGCGGGTGGGAATCGACGATTTTGCCCTGAAATTGCTCGGCCCCCAAGATGAAATCAAGCTTCCGCGACTCGGTGCATCCATAGAGCAAAACAGACCTCAAGCCACAATGGTCAGGGGAAACAACGAAGCAAAAACCATGAGCCCCCTGGATGGTACGGTAGTAGCAGTTAACCCACAGATTACCAGCAATTCAGAACGCGCGAATGCCTCCCCCTACGCGGAAGGGTGGCTGATGGTCATTCAGCCTAAAAACCTTCGAAAGAACCTCAAGAATCTTCTGTTCGGCGTTGAGAGCCTGGCGTGGACCGACGACGAGGCAACACGACTGACCACACTGCTGGATGAGGAAGGGGGTTACCGGATGGCTGCTACCGGTGGTGAGGCGGTGGATGATATTTACGGAGCAGTACCCGAAATCGGCTGGGACCGTCTGGTAAAAACGTTTCTTACCTAATATGCATTCATAGAAAGGATTCCCTTGAATTGGTTCAGGGAGTCCTTTCTATTTTTACGAAATATATTTCTATCCACCTTTCAAATTCCTGATGCGGCGAGCGATTTCAAATTCACAGGCCGAACAAAATTGTAGCGGCAGAGAATCGAGTTGCTCGAGGTTTCGACTAAAATGCATGAGGCACCGGACCTCCCAGCAGTGCTCCAGCCCCAGTATATGTCCGACTTCATGAACACCGATTTTTGCCGCCCGTTCGTATGCTAACTCAACACCCCCCTCCTGAAGACGATTCAAGGAAATCAGCGCGATTTTCCCTCCTAACTGAGATTCGCCGAAGACAAAGGTGAGGATAGGCGTGCAGATGTCGAGCTCCGTTACCCCGAGTTTGAACACAGCCCCGTGGGATTCCCTGGAGAGCTCTTTAATAATTTTCAAGGCGTCGAACTGCTGTCTTTGCGGCAACAACGCGTATTCAGGGTCCGGCCTGGGCTCAACAATATCGCTATTCAATCCAAGAATGGCCTGGAGATTGGCCGCCACGATGGAAATCGCCAACTGATCGATAACCCCAAGGGGGATCAGATCGATCAAGGCACTGGTTTTGGATGTCGGTTGATCACTGACCAAATCATTCACCCAGCAGAGGTTTAGTTAGTTCGTGTCCGTCCAGAAATAGAGATTTTCGCGTTCTGCCAAGGCGAGCGTCAGATTTAACCCGGAGGAATAGCGAGCTATTTTGAGGAGTTAAATCATGGCGCCCAACACCGGCAGGGCGTGAAAAGACTATTTATGGATGGGCACTAGTTAGGTCCTGGTAAGCTGGTAACGTTTAATTTTGCGAGCCAATGTGCCCCGGTCGATGGCCAATTGTTCTGCAGCTCTCGAAATGTTCCAATCAGTAGCCTCCAGAGCAGCCTTGAGATGACTGATTTCCACTTCCTTGAGGGTCATCGTCCCAAAATGGCATTCATCGGTGCCGGGCTGAAGAAACGAGAGTTCATCGGCTCCAATCATACGACCCCGGGCAAGAACCACTGCCCTTTCGACCACGTTGCGCAACTCGCGGACATTTCCCGGCCAGTGGTAAGACATCAGCATCCCAATGGCCCGTTGGGTCCACCCTTCCAGACGCTTGCCCGTTTCCTGGACAAAGTGAACCAGAAAATGATCAGCAAGTACCGGGACGTCTGCCAGGCGTTCACGCAACGGGGGAATGTCAATTGAGAGTACATTGATTCGATAATAAAAATCCTCACGAAACTGATCCTCTTTGATCAACTGGGGGAGATTGCGATGCGTTGCACAAATCAGTCGGAAACTTGAACTGATCTCTTGGCTTCCACCCAGCCGCTGAAATTTCTTTTCCTCAAGAACGCGCAGCAGGCTGACCTGCATTTTAGGTGAGATTTCCCCAATTTCATCAAGAAAAAGTGTCCCATTATCCGCCATTTCGAGTCTTCCGCGACGGGCTTTGACCGCACCGGTAAACGCGCCACGTTCATGACCGAAGAGCTCGCTCTCCAGAAGCGTTTCAGATTGAGCACCACAGTTGATGGCAACAAAGGGTCCATATGCCTTGCCGCTCTGCATATGAATTGCCCGTGCCACCATCTCCTTGCCCACGCCTGTTTCGCCGGTAATAAGCACCGGCGCTGACGACGGTGCCACGTCCACCAAACTGTCAAACACTTCCCGCAGCGCATCAGACGCCACCACGATGCCCTCAATAGAAATTTCCTGCTGTTCCATGAGCTGCTCGCGCAACACCAGATTTTCATTCTTCAGTGCCTGATTGGCCGACACCCGTTCAGTCATCAAAGACAGTTCGTCCGGATCAAAGGGTTTGCAGATATAATCACAGGCACCACGTTTCATGGCTTCCACCGCTGTCTGGATAGACCCGTGAGCGGTGATCATAATGACGTTGGCATCCGGTTGAATTTCCTTGATTCTCCCGAGAAGCTCAATTCCTCCCATGCCCGGCATCTTAATGTCCACAAGATACAGATCAAACCAGCCGTCTTCGATACACGCCAGGGCCGTCTGTCCTGAATCGGCCGTATTGACCTGATAGCCATCTTTGACAAGCCATGCACCCAAAGCCTCGCGAATCGGCTCCTCGTCATCCACTATTAGTATCCGCATCGATTGAATCATGTGTCTTCTCCCTCTGTTTTCTGAACCGGTTGAAAATTCCCGACTGCAAGCAGCGGGGAATCTTCGACCGTAAGGAATTCTACCGTTTTAATTAGCTCCCTAACCCCGCGGCCCCGATAAACCGGAATCCCCAACAAGCCACGGGGAATACGCTCGCTATTGCGGTTCAACACCGGCAGGCAAGGTAAGTTTGAACAGGGTTCCCTTGCCCGGTTCGCTTTCAACTTCAACGGACCCTTCATGTTCACGGATGATCCCGTACACCATGGACAACCCAAGCCCTACACCTTTACCTTCTTTTTTGGTGGTATAGAAAGGCTCGAAAATACGGGGAAGGTCTTCCGGATCAATCCCATAGCCGGTGTCGGTCACGGTCATCCAGACAGTTTTCAATTCCCGGTCTTGTCCGCCCGACAAGGTCAATGTTCCGCCGTCCATCATAGACTCGATGGCATTGAAAATGAGATTCATCAGGCATTGCTGAATTTGTGTATAATCTCCTTTGGCAGTGAATGATGACTCCGGCAGATTCAGATCACACGTGATACCGTTCATTTCCAGCTGATGACCCGTGAGGACCATGATGGTGTCGATCATTTCTTTGAGATCGATCTGAATGAGTTCTATGTTTTTTTGCCTGGCGAAGGTAAGCAGATTTTTTACAATTTGACCGCAGCGTAAGGCCTCCTTGACACAAATGTCCAGATAGTGGCTAAAGGCCTCCATTCCCCCTTCAGGCAAGTCATCTTCCTGAATGCATCTTAAAATAAGTTTGTTGAATGTCAGGATGCTGGAAAGGGGATTGTTAATTTCGTGGCAAACGGAAGCCACGAGCCGACCGAGAGAGGCAAGACGGTCTTCACGTACAAATCTTTCCAGGTCGTTTTTGATGGCCTGGGTGCGTTGTTCGACCCGATCCGTCAATTCCTGGGTAATGTCCCGGATAGAGACAACAACCTGGACGATCTCTCCAAGGGAGTTGGTCAGTGGGTAGGCGGTGGATTGATGGACCCGGGTATCCGGGCTGCCCGGTTGGGTCTCGTGAACGGTACGAGCCGTTCGACCGGTCTTGAGCACTTCCTCCATTGGGCATCTCAGTTCGCGGTCGCTGCATGAGTCTCTGGAATTATGAATCACGTCGAAACAAGGTCTTCCAAGGGAAAATTCTCGCCCTCTTCCGCCGGTGATGATGGGCGATTCATTGCAATTGACAATCCGGAAATCTCTGTCAACGACCATGACCCCGTCCGGCGAAGCCTCCAACAGCGCAGAAGCAAAGGAGGAGGCCAGGCTGATTTCAGAATCACGCGCTGATACCTGTTGGTACAGGCCGGCGATATCGAAGATGAGCATGGATGCCTGACGGTCCAATACGCCGATGGAAGGCGGCTTGTTTCTGGCCAGATGGACCAGCGTCTGTGCATCCCCGGTCATCTCGAGAATCAAATCCAGGTGCTTCACTGTCAGCAGATCCATGGGATCGTCATAAACCGCAACATCCACTTCACCGGCAAATTTGGAGCAGGCAATGGATTTACTGATCGTCGCGATAGCAACAAGCTGCAGTCTAAGCCTTCCTGGTTTGATATCGCTCAGCATCCGCATCACAGACAGCGCGCGGTACCCCCTGGCGACCACAGCCACCTTGAGCAACAAACCGTGCTCAGGTACACCCTTGCCTTCCATAAGCTACCTCCTTTGGCACGCTGCCCGGTAGACCGGGAACGCTTCTGCGCATATGCCCCAGTGGCTGAATTTTATTTCAATATGTTATGATATAGAAAGGCCATGATGGTATGTCAAGATGATAATGTGTCATATTGTGGTATCAATATGAAATTCTATCAACTTTTATATTAAGTATTTTGGCAATGCGTTTGGCCATTGATAGGGAGAGCCGACGATTGCCTCTTTCATAGTCACTAACCATATTCTGACGGATGCCAAGCTTCTCGGCAAGTTGAGATTGCGACAGATTCGCTTTAAGTCTGGCAGGTTTTTGATTATATCCCATATTTTTCGATACGGTAAATCAGAACATGCCTGGGGATGTGCAGGAGTCTGGCGGCTTCCGACCGGTTTCCGCCACTCTTTTGAAGTGCTTTCTGAACAAGCCCTTTTTCTATGGATTCGAGAGAAATTCCGCCATCGGGAATCTCCGGGATTTCTGTTTCACTGCAAGTATCCATGGGCTTGAGTTTCAGATCAGATGCCCCGATAGCGACGCCTTGCCTCAGGATGACACAGCGCTCCACCATATTCTGCAACTCGCGGATATTTCCAGGCCAGTCATACCCTTTCATCTCTGTTAGGGCCTCTGAGTTAAAATGCACACCGAGGGGCGCATGAAACTGTTTCAGGAAATGGGATACCAGTTGTTCGATATCTTCCGTACGCTCCCTCAGCGGCGGAATGTGGAGGGGAATCACACTGAGGCGATAGAATAAATCTTCACGAAACATCCCTTTCCGGACCAGATGCCCCAGGTCCGTGTTTGTGGCGGCAACAATCCTGATATCAACTTTTTGGCGCTTTTCAGATCCGACGGGCTCCACCTCCCGTTCCTGAATCGCCCGCAGCAGCTTTGCCTGCATGTCGAGTTTTAGCTCTGCGATTTCGTCCAGAAAAAGTGTTCCAGAAGAAGCTGCCTGAAATCGACCTTTTCGATCGGCAATGGCCCCTGTAAAGGCTCCCTTGACATGACCAAACAACTCGCTTTCAATCAGACTTTCTGGAATGGCGGCACAGTTGACCGCGACCATGGGTTTATCACTGCGATGACTGCTCATGTGGATCAACCGGGCCAAAACCTCTTTCCCGGTACCGGACTCCCCGGTGATCAGCACGGTCGCTTCGCTGTGGGCCACCTTGATGGCCGTATCCAAAAGTTCCCGCATGGTGGCACTGGCGGTTTTGATTCCTGCAGTGCCGGTCAAACGGTTAACCTCCGCCGAAAGGAACCTATTCTGTTCTTTCAGTGTCTTCAGTTCGAGCGCCTTCCAGCAGGATTGCCTCAACATCTCTCGATCAAAGGGTTTGGTGATAAAATGGAAGGCCCCTTTTTGCATGGCGCTTACAGCCAAATCGATGGACCCAAAGGCGGTGAAGACAATCACGGGTGTGTCCGGAGATTCACGTTTGATCGTTTCCAGAACATCCAGACCGGACATGTCACCCAGTTTGACATCCGTAATGACGAGATCCGGCAATATCTCTCTGAACTTTTGCAAGCCGATGGAACCTTTGGCTGCTGTGTCCACCATGAACCCGACATCACTTAAATTGTATTCCGTCACTCGCAGGAGGTTTTTATCGTCATCGATGATTAGAATTTTTGCAGGCATTGTAATACCTCTCTTTACACGATCTGTACGTCTTAAACGCTGGACACCTGATCAGGGGAATAGGCGTTTGGGAGAGACGTGGGTACCCATATCCGGAAACAAGCCCCCCCCCATCTGGATTTTTCAATTTCTAGTTTGCCGCCATAGCCCTCGACGATCTTCTTGCTGATGGACAGGCCAAGACCTGTTCCGTTCTCTTTCCTGGAATAAAATGGCTCAAACACCTTTTCCAGTTCAGTGTCGAAAACACCCGGGCCGTCGTCTGAAACAGATACCACAGCCCACGACGCCTCCCGTTGACATGCGATCTCTATCCGACCGTTGTGATCCACGGCATCGATGGCATTTAACAGCATATTTAACAATACCTGTGAATAACGATGACCATCCACCAGGCAATCCCGGCAAGCGTCGACTTCTGTCAGTCTGAATGCAATCTTTTTTTTCTCAGTTCTGTTCTGCGTTAGTTTGTAAACACGTGTGATAACTTTTGACAGGGATTCCCTGCCTTTTTCCTGCTCAAGACTCTGGGGATGTCTGGAAAACAAGAGAACTTCATCCACAGACGTATTGAGTCTATCCACTTCTTGTACCAGGATTTTTACAAATTCATGTTTGGGGTGATTCTCCGGAAATTCATCCAGGAGAATCTCGGCGGTCCCCTTTATGGAACCCAGGGGATTCTTTATCTCGTGAGCAAGCGACGCTGAAAGCTGCCCCAGTATCGACAGCTTCCGACTGGCTTTCAGCTGTTCTTCCACTTCTATCAAAAGTTCGGTCTCGCTGTGAAGTCTGGCGTAAGAACGTTTCAATTTTGCTGACAACAGCTCGTATTTTTCCCTCAACCGCCGCTCCTTGGATGCGATAAATCCGATAATGACGGCTACGGCAATGTAAAGCAGAATCTCGGTCAATTCACTGAGATAGGCTTCAGTCCCTTCACCCATAAAAAGAATAATATGGGGAATAAATGCCAGGGACGTCAAGATGGCCAGCGTCAAGCCACCCGTGATACCAAATAGAATCGCTCCTACCGCTATGGGGAAATAGCTCAGGCGCCGGTAAGTATCATGGTAGAAAACAAGATCGCCGGGTGTAAATATGTGCAGCAGTCCTATTCCAATAACCGCCAGAAGTAATATGCCAAAGATGAGTTTTCTCATCCAATCATTCCTCTGTCCATCATAAAGTTCTTTTTGCCATT
>JAOZSO010000121.1:0-8768 GCA_029939655.1 Desulfobacterales bacterium | reverse complement strand
AAGTTCTCCGGCTTTCCCGCAGGGTAAACAACATGGCAAAAAAGACACCATCCTTCTTGTCACGTCGTAGCTCGAAGAGCGAAGACGGAAGAATTCACCTGGGGAAATATCCAGAGAATGGTAGTTTCACTACGATATTACATATAATAACAACTCATTATCTATACTTTGCCATGTTGTTTATGCAACTATAGGGTTAAGCAGCGCAGATGCCATATCTGGGAAGAATATCGTGAATGATGCTGAAGCGATGTGCCAGCAAGGCATCGTGAAAGAGCTTCCAGTCGCAGTCCAGAAAGGAGGGGTTGTACTGAAACAGGTCAGATTTTTTATCCCAGAGTTTTCGGGTGCCGAGGGCTATGTATTTCCAGGAACCGACACCTCTTGCTCTGTAGGATAGTTTGACGGGTGGAAATCCAAAGGTTCCCTTTTGAATTTGCTTTACCCATTTTAAATGACGTACGGCTTTGTCTTCATCCTGGTTGTTTTGGAACAGGGTCAACAATTTTCTTCGGGTGTCGTGTGTCAAGCCCGGTGCATCCATATCAGCGTCACCTGATCTGAAGCATTGCATAGCCTTGCACATGGCATCGGCTGCTGATAGAAATGCGGTAGGATTGTCACGAACGATCATTTTCCCGGTATGGTCATGGTATGTCCACTTTAAAAAAGGAAGGTCCGGGTAACTCAATGCCGCGCCGTGCCCTAGCGGCATCACATCACCCACAAAAGAACTGGCTGCCTTGTTAAAGGATGTGCCGAAAAAATGCTCCAACCGGGTCATGAATTTCTTGTTCGAAGAGGTGCCTTCATCCAGGGCTCGTACATCGTTCACATAGCTGTTTACACCGGCAAACCCCTGATGGGACCAAGAATCCGCCAGTACATGCAGTGTGACGCCCAACCGGTGAAGTCCGTAGCGTTTATTCCTGGATTCAATACATGCCCGAACCATGTCACGGGCAATATGGCTGCCGGGTTGGCAGATGATTTTATCGATAAATTTTCCTGCAGGGTTTTCACCTGCCTTTTTCCCACCGTTGCCAGGCAGGAAGTGAAAGGGGATCCACACATGATGGTTGGCCAGTTTCTCAAAATTCCGGTAATCGAGCATTTTGTGGGCAGAGCTGATTCGGGTATACATGGCCCCATTGTGAAATCGAAGGGTGCCGCTGTTGATGGCATCATCAACATACTGAGCTGCATAGGCGATTGTATCAGCTTTGCGATGCCCGAAACCGGCAGATCTTGCTGTGACATAGGTTGCGGTATGGTGAAAGTCGATTTGCATATTTTGATTGTCCCAACTTCAATCATTTTGGTTCAAATAGTTGAATGCTTCATCTTCTGTTATCATTCCCACCTCAGACATGAGGGTCCACCATGACTGCCGAAGGGCCACAAGTGCTAGGGCTGTTCGGTTCTGTGCCGACGTCAGCTCCCTTTGTGATTCGTTGAGGCGCACTAGGGAAGCCTGACCGGCCTTGTATTCTTTATCAATCAAATCACGATTCTTCTGACTGAGTCGGGTATTGGATTGCTGCAGTTTCAGTTGGGTCTGGAAAGTGATAACATTCATAACGGTGGTACGAATATCAGCGTTAATGCTGATTTTCAGGGCCTCCAGTAATTTTCTGGCTTCAATTTCTTTTTGCATGGCTTCCCGTGACTGGGCGCGGTAAAGACCCCCGGAAAATAGATTGAATGTCATGTTAAGACCGATGGTATTTCCGAAATCATCGCTCTCAAATCTGGTATTTTCTTCCCGCTCTCCGCTGACGGATGCCGTGAGATTTATGGTGGGTGCGTAATTTGAGTTGGCCATTTTTTTCTCCAGGGACGCATTCTGAATCGCCAGCCGGCCCTGGAGAATTTCCGGACGGTGTTCGAGGGCATAGGCAACCATTTTCTCGGTATCCGGTACTTGCATTTCCCTTGGGGTCGCTTGCTCAAGGGGTGCCAGTTCCACATGTGCGGGTAGTGAGGCATTTTCGAGACCCAGCAAGGCCGCCAGGCTGTGCAGGGCGGTCCTGTACACTCCTTCCGCATGAATCCGATCGGCGACGGCAGCGTTGGCCTGAATTTGAAAGTTGAGTTCATCGCTCAATGAACCCGTACCGATATACCGCTTTTTTTTGGCTTCTTCCAGAAGTTCTTTGAAAAATGTTTCATCGGTCCTGGCAATATCGATATTTTCCCGTGCCAGTTCCGCACTCAAAAAGGATAGGGACACCGAGGACAACAGCAATCGTCTGGCGTCGTCCCTTGCCGAAATGGTCTGATCTTTTACATTTAGGGCCTGGCGGGTTCTGTATCGGCGTTCAAATCCATCGAACAAAAGCCAGGTAGTTGTGAGACCGGCCCGGTAATAGTCCTGGGGATCGTCGATGGTGGCGCCGGGATCAAACATTCTGGCAGTTAAGAGGCTGTGCTGGTATTCATTGTCAGGCATCCAGATTCTGGATGCGGAAGCGGTGGCGTCGAGGCGGGGCCAGTAGGCGGCACGCGCCTGGGAAATCCTTTCCTTGGCCTGTTCTATGCGGACCTCTGTGGCTTGAATGGAAGGGTTGTCAGCCGTGGCGAAACGCTGGGCCGTTTTTAGATCGAGAACGGTGATCCTGCTCCAATCCAGAGAAGGATCATTTTTTCCCAATGCATAACTGCTTGCACCGGCATGATGAATAAGACCCTGAAACAGAACCAGCGCCAGCATCAAGCAGCAAATCATTTGTCCTGTTTTGCTGTGATTCATGAATTAATGTCTCCTATCTCAAACGGATTTTCGTGTCGATTTCTGGCCGGTTCCACTGATAGGCGATCGGCCCAGATACCGTGTTTGTATCGATAAATGAGCAATCTGAAATCACTCAGGATCGTGAGCAGGCTTGGGATCAGGACAAGTGTCAGGGCCGTGGCAAACAGAACACCGGACGCGAGGGATAATGCCATGGGGATGAGAAGCTTGGCTTGAAGGTTTGTTTCCAGAATTAAAGGCATCAAACCGCCGATGGTGCTCAACGAGGTGAGGATAATTGCCCGAAATCGCCGGACACCCCCTTTTAGAACAGCTTCAAAATAAGGCATTCCTTCAGCAAAGTTTTCGTTGATTCGTTCGATGAGTACGATGGCATCGTTTACCACCACACCGGTCAATGCCACCATTCCGAAGATGCTCATCATGGAAAGGTCGTAACCCAACACCAGATGACCGACAACCGCTCCAATGATGCCGAAGGGCACGGTAAACATGATTACAAAAGGCTGGGTGTAGGATCTGAACATGGTTGCAATAATGATGTAGATTCCTATCAGGGCCAGAGGGAAACCCACATACAGGCTGCTGAAAGATTCCCGCATTTTCTTCTGCTCCCCCTGTATGGTGATGCGGACTTCGGGATAACGGCCTTGAAGTTCAGTGAAAAATCCGGTTGAAAGCTCTGAAAGAATTTCATTGGTGTTGGCCTTGTTGGTATCAACGCCGGCACTCACGGCGATACGACGCATACCGTTGGTACGCCTGATGGTTGAAAAACCCGGAGAAAAAGAGATATCGGCAACGGAAAGCAGGGGAATTTCAAGGCCGGTCCGCGTTCGGATACGGATATTTTCAACATCCGACAAACGGATTCTTTCATCTGCCGTATAGCGGACCTTGATACGAATGTTGTCCCTTCCCCTTTGAATGCGAAGGGCTTCATCACCGTAATAACCGGCGTAGACCTGTCGGGCCAAGTCATTGACAGTCAACCCCAGTGTTCGTGCTTCAGGTTTGAGTTTGAGACGCATCTCGTTTTTTCCCTTCGAGAAATCGGAACGAATCTGATAAACGCCATCGAATTGTCGCAGCTTGCTTATAATATCCTGGGAGGCCGCCAAAATGACGTCCATATCATATCCCTGGACCCAGATTTCGATGGGAGCGCCGGGAGGGCCCATGGACATACCCTCGAAGGTCAGTGCCTTGACACCCGGTATGATGCCGATTTCATTTTCCCATGCAACCATCAGATCTTTTGTGTGGATCCCTCGTTTTTCGGATTCAAGCAGAATGACTTGCACGGCGCCAAGGTTAGACCCTGACTTGGGTATTTCACCGAGGGTTTGTCCTACCAGGGCCAGCCTTGACCGGATCATGGAATCACCCGTGATCGTCTTGGTTTTTTCGGCCAGGCGCAACAGGGCAGCATCGATCTGCTTGACAGCTTGTCGGGTGGTTGCAGAGGGCGATCCTTCCGAAAATTCTACCGTTGCGGTGATAATAAATCCATCGATTTCGGGCATGACCAGGAATTTAATAATACCGCTGTTCATGAGGCCGATGGTGATAAAGAGAATGCTGATGGCCACACAGAGAGATACATAGCGCCAGTACAATGCCTTGCTCAAAAATGGCATGTAGATTTTCTCAACAAACCATTCCATACCCGAACGCGTGATTCGGTGAAAGGTTTCAAGTCTGCGCGTTAGGGGATTCATCCGCCGCCCATTGGTATTCAAATCGGGCAGATCGCCCAGGTGCGCAGGCAGGAGCATCAGGCATTCCACCAGGGAAACTGCCAGACAGGCAATAACCACCACGGGTAGAATGGCAATAAATTTTCCCATAATACCCCCGACAAGCCCCAGGGGTATGAAAGCGACGATGCTGGTGATAACGGCGGCAATCACAGGGAGGCCCACTTCAGCCACGCCATCCACGGCTGCTTTTACAGGTGGTTTTCCGCGTTTGCGGTGAACATAAATGGCTTCACCCACGACGATGGCATCATCGACAACGATACCGAGCACCATAATGAGACCGAAGAGAGAGATAAGGTTGATGGTTCCGCCCACAGCCCACAAAATTCCCAAAGCACCTGAAATCGATACAGGAATTCCTAATCCTGCCCAAAAAGATAGCCGCGCATTTAAAAAAATCCACAACAGCAGAAAGACCACCATCAAACCGATCAGACCGTTTTTTACCAAGAGATTGATTCTGGCCCTTAAGATTTCAGTGTTGTCATAAAGTATATCCAGATGAATATCCTGGGGGATCTGCTGTTGCTTCTGGTTGATAAAGGTTTCCACAGAAGTTGAAATAGCAAGGGCATCCTCTTCTTTGGTTTTGTTGACCACGATGAGTACCGATGGCTTTCCGTTGATAATAGCCTGGATGGGGTCTTCTGTAAATCCATCCTTGATCGTGGCAATGTGATCAAGGGTGATGATATTACCGGACGGATCGGCCAACACCACGATTTCGGCCAACTCCTGGCCGGTATATTTTCTGCCCACGGTTCTGATACGGATCTCTTCACCGGTAGTCCGTATGGTACCACCGGCCAGGTTGAGATTACTTCTGCGGATGGCATTTGAAACCGCTGAAAATGTGAGGCCATATTCACGAAGGCGTTCCTCGGAAATCTCCACGGCGATTTCATATTGCCTGGACCCGAAAATATCGATCTGGGACACACTGTCCAATTCCTGCAGTTCATCTTTGATTCGTTCAGCATACTCTTTGATGCGACGTTCCGACATGTCCCCCGAGAGGTACAGCAGTACCACGGGTTCTTTCAATAACAGTTCCGTGATAATCGGTTTCTCTGCATCGACAGGAAATGTTGAAATGGCATCGATTTTAGTCCTGATACGGTCCAGGACTTTGTCCACATCATAGTTTTCGTGGATTTCGATGAGGGTTGTGCCGGAATTTTCGCTCGAATAGGTCGTATAGAGCTTGATACCCTCAATACCCTCGATTGCCTCCTCCAGTTTTCGAGAGATGCCCTCTTCAATTTCTTCGGGGTCGGCGCCCGGGAAGGGTACGGTTATGGTGATCATATCGAGGGAAAATTCAGGGAAATTTTCCCGCACCATCGATTTGAGGGCAAAACCGCCGACAATAAAGATGAGCAGGAGAATGATGTTTGCAAAAACAATATTTTTTACAAATGCCGCCAGGACGCGTTTCATTCGGGTATTCCTTGTTTTATTCAGTATCGAAAACCTGATCCTCTGGGCCAGGTCAGAGACAATTGGCTATGCCGATGTTGTTAGTTCCTTAAATCCGAAGCACAAAATTCGAAATCCTAAGTTGAATGTGCATAAAATTAATCCCTTACAGGATTAAATCAGTGCCGGGCCCTTTGGACCCGGGTATCTACTTCACTGTCACTGCCAGCAGTGCATTTTCCAGGGGATCGCTCAGTCTGGTGGTGACGACTGTCTGGCCGGGTGTCAAACCTTCGGAAACAAATACATTCTCTCCTTCAGCGTAGATGACCTTCACAGGTATTGTTTTCAGACGGCTCTCTTCAGTGGCCAGGTAAACCGTATTCTCGAAGCTTACAGACCAACGGGGCAAACGAACGACATTTTGTATCGTTTTACCAGGAACATCCACTATGCAGAACATACCTTCTACCAGAGGAAATAGGCTGTGTTCCCGCGTCTGTACATTTTTGGCATCGATATGTATGGCAACTGTCAGCGTCCGTGTCTGCGGATTGAACTGGACGACTTTGTCCAGGATGCCTGTCCAGGGATCGGTTTCAGGATTCTCTGTCCAGCGCAGCTTACAGGCCACAGGGGTCGGCTTCGAAAACCAGGTGGTCTGATTTTCTGATTGGTTGTGGTCAAATAGGAGCCATTGGCGCGCATCCTCGGCCGCCAGGGAAATCTGAATTTCGAGAAGGGTGTCGTCCGCCAGGGTTACAAGGGGTTGCCCGGGTGTTACAAATTGACCTATTTCGACAGAGGCGTTTTTTATTCGTCCAGTAAATGGTGATGTCACCCGGCACCGGAGCAAGTTTACTTCTGCGATGGCAAACCTGGCTTTTGCAGCTTCTATGCCGCTGTTTACCTCCTGGATTTGAAGTGGGTAAAGAGCCAGCGTCCGGGCCATTAGGTCAGCCTGGTCTACGGTTGCGTTGTAGGCCTGTTCAGTCCTGTCCACACTTGATCGGGTTCCAACATCGTTGACCTCATAGAGTTGCTGTATACGTTTGAATTCCAATTGAGCCAGGTCTCGGTTACGCCCGATGGTTTTTTGTCTTTTCCGATCCAAGGAGAGCTGTTTTTCCAATCTCAAAACAGTATTTTTCAATTGCTGAAGGGAAGCGTTCGCCTCCTGCAGTGTGGCGGCGTATATTCTGGAATCGATTTTGAAAAGTGTGGCGCCCCGCGGTATGATTTCACCGGCATCAAGGCGGGGGTGGACATCTACGACACGACCGGAAATTTCCGGGGAGATGGAAACGGTGTTGAGCGTCTTTATTTCGCCGTATCCGGTCAAGATGACCCTGACATCTTCTGTTTTGACGATGGTACCTTCGACCTGCAAAGCTTGCTCCGTTCGTTTGGCCTCCGCCGGTGGTTTTTTCAAGGCTGATAGTTTGTTCATGATCAGCAGTCCGAACAGCAAGACGATCAGGCAGATGATGATCCGGATGACGATTTGTCTTGCCCGAACCGGTGTTTTTATCGACTGTTTAGATTCCATTTTATTTCACCCCGACAGGTACTGGTCAAAAAATCCCGGAAATTATATTACACATTTAAAACCTGGCTCTTTGGGCCAGGTCAGAGATATTTGGCGATGCCGATTTCGATATTCGGATTTAGAATTTATCACACGCTGAATGTGTATAACATTAACTCTTATAGGGTTGAATCAGTGCAGGGTCTTTTGGACCCGGGTATCTACTCAGTATCAGGTTAGGGCTCTTTTTCCAGGATCGCCTTGACCTTTTCCAGCACATCACACCACATGACCGCTGTCTCCCGACCCAGCTTCTCCACCAAGTCCACAAACCTGAGAAGTATGGCTTCTTCGATTGACGGACGGATAATTCCCGGAATGTGCAGTTACCTGATGGAAGGATGTCTCGAGCTCTCTGACCTCTTTCATGCGCTGTTGGTCGAGAAAAAACCGATATAAGGTATCGACGGCATCTCTTGAACGCCCGAGAATTTGTGTCTCTATCTGAAAAAGTGCTTGAATTGATTTGTCAGAAACAGGATATCCTTTATCGTCTATAGGAATATGATGGTCCATGGTGAGTCGCGAGATATTGTTGATATCAACGAGCTTGACAATACCCAGGGGTGTTATGATCACGTTGCCCACACCGGCAAGGTCTGGAATCGCACCTGTTTTCATGATAAGGTTTTTGATACAGTTGACGAATGAGGCCAAGTTTTCAAGAGCGGTATTCAATGCTCCGTCATGGGCGCCCTTCATGATGCCTTCGATTTTCATTAATGCATTTTCATGCCAAGGGTCGACAGCTTCTCCACGAACATACTCCTGGAGGCCGCACAGCAGAATGCTTTTCTTACGTCCCCGCGTATAATCTACCATAAATTCCGATGATACAGCATAATGGGATTTTGACAGCCACTGCTGAAGAATCTTGTAATCATCTATTTCTTTCTGGACAGCACGCCGGGAAGAGAATTTATTCTTGAAAATTCTGAGCATGACAATCGGCTGTGCTACGGGGAACATGCGAATACCATGCTGAACGACGCCGCTGGTTTCGAGGGCTATGTCTGACAGTTTCAGGACCTGTATCAATCGGGATCGGAGGCCTTCCCTGAAATGGTTGCGGAAAAAAAACCTGGAAGGGTGCTTGATGAAATTCAACGCTACGATGTCTTCGTGCGACAGGGTCGGCTTGTTTCGGATGTCGGTTATCATATCTTAAAAATATCAGCTCAACTTTCTGGGTTCAGCGAACACGAAATGAATAATCCCCTGGCGCTTTGCGAACTCGCCGCAA